>JAHEFC010000063.1 GCA_024640385.1 Sphingobacteriales bacterium | reverse complement strand
TTCCGGCTTTGTTGATCAGGATCTCTGTGATGCCGGCAATATTGGTGGCTGCCACTGTACCCCTCAACACAAAGTTCCAGCTGGTGCCGCCATTGGTTGATTTCAATATGCTTTGGTGTGCTGCCACATACACATCACCCGTAGTTGGATGAACTGCGATATTATGATTGAAGTCGAATGAATTGTCAAAGCTGAATTCAGCGGTGGAGCCTACAGTTGAGGCGATCTTGGTCCATGTTTTTCCATTATCGGTGGATTTCAGGAGACCATAGCCGAAAACAAGCGCGTTGGGGTAATAAGCCGATCCTATCGCTTCACCGGTACCGGCATACCAGGTGTCCTGGAATCCCGGCCGGGTATCCTGGGCCAGGCAGGTCACACTCCTCACCTCATTGGCAGGGTGCACAAAGGCCCATGTGACTCCACCATCTTCGCTTCTGAATATACCGCCCTGGACGCCTCCGCTCAGCACAACCCGGTTCGACGTGCCGTTGAAACGCACATCAAATGCAAGCGCCCTGGTTCGGCCACCATTCTGTGTTGGTCCAACAGCCACATAGGTGTTTCTGACCAAAGACCCCTGCATCCCACTGCGCCTGGAACGAACGGTTTTAACCCATTCAGTTTCCAATTGCCTGATATGATGCGGGATCAGACCGGTATTGGGATCACGGGAGATCAGGTATTCGTAATATTCCCTCCTTTTACCAGCCTCCTGCTCATTCTCAGCCAATTCGTCTGCACTGACCTTTTCAGTGTTATCATTCAGGTACCAGGCCCCCGAAACCACAAGAAATCCAACGAACAGGGGAAAAAGTAATTTTTGCATGTCGAAAAAAGTGTATTTGGCAATTTAATTCTTTCTGATAATAATTTACAGCCCGCGCAACTTAATTACAATTCAATGGGCTGTATGGTTTACATTATCTTTGCAGCCCATTTTGGAAGGCGTTAGGCGAGAGGCGAAAAGCTAGGCGAGAGGTGGTAGGCGAGAGGCGAGAGAAAATTAATGATCTTTCGCCTATCGCCTTTCGTCTCTCGCCTCTTGCCTGACTCCTCCAAAGATGGAAGTGGAATTATGAACTTGCAGGTGTTATTAGATAAATACGCTGGAACCCCCCGGATCGCAACGATCGCGGATCGGATCTCCATGCCCCAACCTGCCAAACTCAGGCTTACCCATCTCGCCGGCAGTTCCCCACAATTCATCCTGGCTGCCGTGTATGGACATCCTTCCGCAGCCAAACTGAACCACCTGGTGATCCTGGACAATGCGGAAGAAGCTGCCTATTTTCATAATACCCTTGAAAATCTTACCGAAGCACTCGATCTGTATTATTTCCCGTCTTCTTTCAAAAACCGGAAGAATTTCAGGCTGCTGAACAGCAGCCACGTGATGCTCAGAACGGAAGCACTTACCCGTTTCAGTACAGATGGCAATAAAAGGATCATGGTTGCCTATCCGGAGGCCATTTTTGAAAAAGTAGTTCTCCCTAAAACGCTTTCTCGGCACCTGATCCGCGTCAAAACCAATGATACGCTTGATGTCAATGCCCTGATGGAGCAGTTCGTATCGTACGGTTTCGAAAGAACGGATTTTGTATATGAACCAGGGCAGTTCGCCATGCGTGGGGGGATCCTTGATATTTACTCCTACGGGAACGATAAACCTTACCGGTTGGAGCTTTTTGGCAACGAAGTGGATTCGATCAGGATCTTCGACCCCGAAACGCAGCTCAGCGAAAGGAAGCTGATGCAGGTGACCATCATACCCAATGTAGAAACCCAGTTCGACGATCAGGAGAAAATATCACTGCCCGAATTTCTGCCTGAGAACACAGTGGTCTGGATCAAAGACCGTGAAGTGCTGAGGGAAACCCTGCTCACCCAGGAGGAAGACCTGGAACTGTTCCTGCAGCGAAATCCCGGCAGTGGAGATACATTGGAGGAAGAAGGGGCAGAAAAAACAACCGTCAGGGAGGAAGATTTTGTTAAGGCCTCTGTACTTGAACAATTATTATACAGCAGAACGGTGATCGAGTTCGGGCCCGATACCGGAAGTTCATCAAGATCCTTTCCTGAATCAGATGTATTTGCTTTTAGAACAAAAGAGCAGCCTTCTTTCAACAGGCAATTCGATATGCTGATCCGGGACCTGGTGAGTTTTGACAGGAAGAAGTACGGCATATTCTTGTTTGCCGAAAATCCCAAACAGCTTGAAAGGCTGCACAGCATCTTCACCGATCTCAAGGCTGAGATCAGTTTTACGCCCGTACCGGTAGCCATTCACGAAGGATTTATAGACGAGGATCTGCAGGTGGTTTGTTATACCGATCACCAGATCTTCCAGCGTTATCATAAGTATAAGGTCAAACAGGCTTACAACAAGAACAAAGCGATGACGCTTCGGGCATTGAGGGAATTGCAGCCCGGAGATTTTGTAGTGCATATCGATCACGGCATTGGTGTTTTCAGCGGGTTGCAGAAAATAGAATCCAACGGCAGGATCCAGGAGGCGGTTCGAATCATATATAAGGACAGTGATATTCTTTATGTCAATATTAATTCACTGCACAAGATCTCCAAGTATACGGGCAAGGAAGGTCATGTTCCCAAAGTGAACAAACTGGGCAGCGATTCCTGGCAGAAGCTGAAGGAGAAAACCAAGACCAGGGTCAAGGAGATCGCATTTGACCTGATCAAACTATATGCCCAGCGGAAAGCCCAGCCCGGCTTCCAGCATTCCCCGGATAATTACATGCAGATGGAGCTGGAAGCTTCATTCATATACGAGGATACTCCGGATCAGAGTAAGGCAACCGCCGACGTAAAGAAAGATATGGAAGCGCCTCATCCTATGGACAGGCTGGTTTGCGGTGATGTGGGATTCGGTAAAACAGAAGTCGCAGTTCGATCAGCTTTCAAAACCTGTCTTGACGGGAAACAGGCTGCCGTGCTGGTTCCAACCACCATTCTCGCCTTCCAGCACTTCAAAACGTTCAGTGAAAGGCTGAAAGACTTTCCGGTTACGGTGGACTACCTGAACAGGTTCAAATCATCAAAAGGAAGGAAAGAAACGCTTAAGAAACTTGAAGAGGGCAAGATCGACATCATTATCGGTACGCATGCACTGATCAGTAAGGATGTCAAATTCAAAGAACTGGGTCTGCTGATCATTGACGAGGAGCAGAAATTCGGTGTAGGTCATAAAGAGAAGATCAAAACACTGAAGACCAATGTTGACTGCCTCACACTAACGGCAACGCCTATCCCAAGAACCCTGCAGTTCAGCCTGATGGGTGCACGTGACATGAGCATCATCAACACGCCTCCGCCCAACAGGCAGCCCGTGCAGACCGAAGTGCACACGTTCAATGAAGATTTCATCCGGGATGCCATCTATTTTGAAACGGAACGTGGCGGACAGGTGTTTTTTATTCATAACAGGGTACAAAGTCTCTCTGAGATGGCGGCCCTGATACGTGGGCTTTGTCCTGACCTCAGCATAGGCTTTGCCCATGGTCAGCTCGAAGGGCATGAGCTGGAAGAAAGGATCCTGGATTTCATCGACAGGAAATATGATGTGCTGGTTTGTACCAACATTGTTGAAAGTGGTGTAGACATTCCCAATGTGAATACGATCATTGTAAATAATGCCCACCAGTTTGGTCTAAGTGATCTACACCAGTTAAGGGGCCGGGTGGGGCGCAGCAATAAGAAGGCATTCTGTTACCTGCTGGCTCCTTCGGTGGCTGCATTACCTACAGACAGCCGGAAAAGGCTGCAAACGCTGGAGCAGTTCAGCGACCTCGGTTCAGGATTCCAGATCGCGATGCGTGACCTGGATATCCGTGGGGCGGGTAACCTCCTTGGCGGCGAACAAAGCGGTTTTCTTGTTGAGATCGGTTTTGAGATGTACCAGAAAGTGCTTGATGAAGCCATCAGGGAACTAAAAAGAACTGCTTTCCGTGATCTGTTCAAGGAGGAGATCCAGTTGCAGGATGATTTTGTACAGGATTGCACCATAGATACGGACCTTGAAATACTGATCCCGGACAGCTATGTTGAAAATACCGCTGAGAGACTGGCACTTTATACCAGGCTGGATAACTCAAGGGGAGAACAGGAACTAACTGAATTTTATGCAGAGATGGAAGACCGGTTTGGTCCTATGCCTGACTCTGTAAAAGATCTGTTCACTACAGTGAGGTGCCGTAAAGTGGCTGTAGAACTGGGATTTGAGCGGATGATCCTGAAAGATGATACACTGAAGACGTTTTTTGTCAGCAATCCTGATTCCCCCTATTTTGAATCCGACGTATTCAACAGGATATTATTGTATGTGCAAACCCGCACCAATAAAGCCCGGCTCAAACAGACCGGCAGAAATTTCATGCTGATCGTAGATGATATCAGGAGCATGGATCAGTTGCTGGGTTTTCTGAACGATATGGTGAAACAATAAAAGGGCGTTGAAGAATCAACGCCCGGTGTTTATAATAGCTCAGACTCAAATTTTTTTTCAGTCCCTTACTTTGATCTTACCTACTTCCATGCCAACATGTTCAGCTACTTCAATTCCTACATCAATGGATATGATGTAATGAATACCTCCGTAATTCCTGGATATCCCTGCATCTTTAGCCGCGGCTAAAAGGCTCGTAAAGTGTTTGTCCGGGAAACCCCTGAATGCATAAGACTTATCCACTACCGGAACGTTTTCCCCGAGCACAGTTGCAGCACTAACCAGGGCTGAGCCTGTTACTCCGGCATGTGCCGCAGGATATTCAGGATGTGGAGGTGTGATGATGAATGAATTCCATGCCGGCTCTATTAATTTACGGATATATGTGATTGGCCTAACAAGGTTGTTCTTGTATTTGGATCTGAAAGTCACAATAGTGCCATCCCTTTCTCCTATACCTGCTTTTGCATAAGCTTCTGCTGCAACATCTAATGAAAATCCATTCTGTTGCATACATTGAGTGAGTATATAGAAGTCATGGCCTGGTGGTGTATATCCAACTCCATTTCCCTGGTCTATCCAATGCAGTGCAGTTTGTTTCTGTTCAGGTGTATTTATTTTGCCCTGATCATAGACCTGCTTTACCATTTTATAAAAATCGCTGCCGGGGTCTTCGGAATAAGCATAAGGAAAAGGCTTTGATATCGCATCATTGAGCGATGCTACCATGGTTGTTGCTTTACCGGCAAATGCATTTACAGGTGGTGATACAAAAGCGGGCGGAGTGGGTTCCCATAGCCCTGGGCCTTTAGGCACTATGTATCCTGCACTAGAAGTGATCAGGTCGTCCGTTTTATACCAGTTGAAAACCGCCTGGGCTATTGCTTTGCCGTAGGTCCTTGACCGTTCGAAAACCGTTGATCCCATACCGGGTGTTTCCATTGAGTTATATTTTGCTTCCAGATCATCGATCGCTTTTTTATTCGCATCTGTCAGATTATTGAAGAATAGCCTTGTCATATCGGCCATTGCAGCATTGGCGCAGATGACATAGTTGTACCCCTGGTTGTTTTCAGGTTCTGGCATTTTGGGCATATTCCTGATCTTGCCGTAAAAGCTCTGCCCTCCTCTGATACCCGGGCGTACGGATTCAAATAAGCCAACACCTATGTAGGCATAGTACGTGCCGTTAAAGGCCGAATTTCTTTCCAATAGAATATGGTATTGTAATAAATACCAATCATGTGCCACATCAGCCTTATCCCTTTCGGCTTTTCCTGAATTGGCTTTTGATTCTGAATAGGTGGTCAGATTCTCCTGTTTCAATTCTGTTTTGGAACAGGAAATAATAAAGAAGATGGGCAAGGCCAGCAAGCAGATCGCTCTGATTTGTTTTAGTGTGTTTGTGTTTGTCATACCCTGAAGATTATCATGAAAGATAAATTCAGGTTTCACCTTTTCCCCATTCCAATGAGTAGTAAGATATTATTGGCAGTGGTTAGAGGTTATGGCTTGGTGTTTGGCAATTGCCATTATGTGTTTCTTTCAAACAGCCTGATCAAAGCGTCTTTCCTGCTTCTTGATACACTTACCGTAGCTCCGTCGCTCATCACCAGGTATCCACCTTCGCCCCTCACATATTTTACGATCTCGTTAAGGTTGACCATGTAAGAATGATGTACGCGGGTGAATATTGAAAATTCAGCCAGGTGTTCTTCCATTTCTTTCAGTGTTCTGCATGCAGTGAGTTTTCTCTTATCCTTCAGAAAAAGATGGGTGTAATTGTCTTCCGCCTCACACCTGATCAGTAATTCATAGGGGATGAGTTCAAATCCTTCTGCAGTGGGTACGGCGATCTTATGAAAGCCGTTTTTCTTTTCCTGCATTCTGTCGATCAGGATCTGGAGCTGTTCGTGCGAAGGGAACTGCTTTCTTTTTTCGATCTTTTTCACCGCTTCGATGAGATCTGCCGGATCTATTGGTTTCAGTAAATAATCAAGTGCACTGAGATGTATGGCTTTGATCGCGTATTGGTTGAAGCTGGTGGTGAAGATCACAGAGAAAGGTATTTCTGCAAATTGTTCAAGCAATTCAAATCCATTCATGACTGGCATCTCGATATCCAGGAATACAAGATCCGGTTGATGTTTTTCTATGGCAGCAATTGCCTGTTTGGCTGAGGTGCACCTTTCCATCACCCTGATATCGGCACAGTTTTCCTGGAGCAGGATATCAAGTGTGTCCAGGCAATGTTTTTCATCGTCAACTGTAATTGCTCTGATCATAGATCAATGGTATTTTTATAGTTACTTCGGTGCCTGCCGGCGATCCGTCAGGGTTGGTCAGGTCGAATACCTGCACATAAGACTCTTCAGTACCCTGGGCGAGGTTCCGGATCCTCTCCTGTGTCAGTCGCATGCCTATCGATTTGTGATTGTCAGGCTTGTTATCAAGTCCTGCCGCTTTTTTGCGCCCTACTCCATCGTCAGTGATACTGATGAACAGGTATTGATCTTCCGCCGTTAGCTCAATATCCAGCCTGCCTTTGGATTCTTTATGCATCAATCCATGCCAGATCGCATTTTCCGCATAAGGTTGTATGATCAGGGGCGGCACTTTTACTTCGGCAGTATCTATGGACGATTGAACTGAGGTTTTGAATTCGAACTTGTTTTCAAAGCGGATGGATTCGAGTTCGAGATATAGTTTAAGTGCGTCCAGTTCATTTTCCAGCGGGATCAGTTGTTCCTGAGAATGCTGTAGGATCATCCTGATGAGTTTGGAAAACTTGGTCAGATACGCTGAAGCTTCATTCCTGTTGTTCTGTAGAATGAATCTGTTAACAGAATTCAATGAGTTGAAAATGAAGTGTGGATTCATTTGAGCCCTGAGTGTTTTCATTTCCAGTGCCAGGGCTTTTTGTTCAAGCTCAAATGTTTTCTGTTTCATTTCAGTCAACTGCAACTCTTTCATAGAGATCTCCAGTTTTCTTTTGTATTTGTCTCTCACCCTTTTCCGGGCAAGCAGGTAGATAATCAGTGAAGCTGCAACGATCGAGAACAGCCAGAAAATGGGTGTCTGCCAAAATGCCGGCTCTATATTTATCCCTAAAACCTTCTGGGGTCCATTGAAATTATTACCGGAACCGGCAGCCTGGAGAATGAATGTATATTTCCCGGGCGATAGTTGGTTGTATTGAATATGCTGTCCGGGGTCGACTATCTGCCACTGGTTATTTGCTCCATCCATCCGGTATCTTATACGCGAATACTGCTGATCGTTGAAGTCCAGCAAACCGGTTTCAAAACTGATGTTTTTGTGATCATAGGGTAGATCAAGGTTCGCAATGTTATCCGCATAGATATTCCTGGAATATGGTTTCCCGTTGACCAAGATGCTTTTGATATAAATATTTGGTGAAGGGGCGCGCCGGATCTTTCCGGGTTCAATACGAATCAGGCCGTTATTGCCTGCATATATGATGGCTCCTGCCTGGTCTGACAGGAAAGGGGGTTGCCAGCCGAAATAGTTGCCGGTATAGCCATCCTTAACAGATAGCAGCGTAAATATACCGGTAGAGGGATCAAGGCAGGTAATGCGCCCCTGCGAAGTGTTGAACCAGATCTTACCGTCATTGGAAGAAGTAAGTGTAACTATGTCCAGCACTTCGAGGCCGTCTGAACCTGTATATTTTTTTATGAGGTTGAATGAG
The DNA here is from genome assembly GCA_024640385.1 of Sphingobacteriales bacterium. Lineage (GTDB taxonomy): Bacteria > Bacteroidota > Bacteroidia > Chitinophagales > Chitinophagaceae > Pollutibacter. The sequence goes on along the minus strand of JAHEFC010000063.1, from coordinate 5,147 downwards.
GAGTCAAAATGGTAAAGTTGCTGTAAAGCGCCAACCCAGTAAGACTTTGTTCTTTTATCGAAATGGATACTTGACCAGTTGATATTGTCGATCGGGTTTGGGCGTAAATCCCATTTTTCAGATGTTCTTTTAAAGCAGAGGTTTCGTGCAGTGAAATGAAGCCTCACAAAAATATACTCCTCATTGGCCAGCGATATATTGGTAACATGGTAGGGGAGGTCGATTATCTTTTCAGCGCTTGTTTTGCCTGCCTGTGCCTGGTAGATGCCATGATTGTCTGCCAGCATAATGATCCCTTTCCTGAATGGACGTGTCAGGTTGGCTACAATAAAATTAATTGGAGGTTCTTTTTCTTCGGGGAAAATGATCTTGCGTGAGTTTTTTGTGATGAGATCCTTTTCTTCAAGCATGCTGTTGTTGGACGAGAGTGTCCATGCTTTTTTATTCAGGGTGTCAATCCCTATCACTCTTTCACCTTCAGATACAGATATGTTATAAGTGCCGGAGAATGTGCCAATGTTATTGTTCCTGGTATTCCAGGCGAGTGTGCCAGCCGGAGTTCCCAGTATCACCATTCCATTGTCACCCGCAACCAGGTTGGTGACCGGCTGGTTGCCGATCTTATCTTTGGTCAGTTTGGTAACAGCTTGCTCGTGACGGACCAATTGTATCATGCCTTTCGACATGATGGTATAGCCCAGCCAAACCATGTCTCGTTTGTCAAAGTAGATGCTCATATTTCCCTGGCCAATTGTCAGCTGTGTATTCGGATCACAGAATAGGGGCTCCATCCGGTCTTCCTCCGGATGATAAATGAACATGCCATCGGAATGGGTGGAGAACCAGATCTTTCCTGCCTTATCTATATTGATTCCCAGTGCGTTTGAGTATTTGTTCTGTTTCGTAAGATTTTCTAATGCAGCAGTTCTTCCGATGTGACCAGTTTCCAGGTCGTACCATAAAAGACCATCGGCGCTGTTGATCCAGATCCTTCTCCTGTTTTTATCCAGGCAGATGCTCCTGGTCCAGTGTTGGTGTTTGAGCTTCGGCAGGAGGCAGGGCCATTTGAAATAGCGTTGTTTGCCTGATCTTGCATCGATCGAGATAAGGCCATCCTGTTGATCGAACTGGTCTCCCTTTACAATCCAGATCCTGTTCTGTACCGGGTCAAAAACAGAAGACTGCATCAACAGGCTGTTCTTTAGCGTCAGATCGCCGGGGATCGTAGCGATCAGTTTTCTTTCGAATGTGGAACTGTTGTATGCAACGATCTGGTTTGCTGATTCGATGCAGAATATATCTGTGGGGCTGGCAGCAAAAGGGATGATGGTTGTGATGGTAGCATAGGAGGTTACCCTGGGAAATATGCTGCCAAAACTATCGGCCCTGGTATCGTGGAACAGGAGACCCTTATTGGTGCCGATCCAAAGGTTGTGGGAGCTGTCTTCAACCAGTGAAAAACTGTAGGAACTATTGGGTTTTGCCGGGCCGGATATTTCAGGATGGTATACTTCAAAACGGCCTCCGTCGAACTTGTTGACGCCCAGCGGACTGGTGATCCACAGAAAGCCATTCACGTCCTGGATCATACTGTTCTTGAATCCAAGAGACAATCCTTTGTCATAGTTCCACTCCACCATCCTGTACCTGTCAGTATACTCCTGCCCGTTTGCCAGGGAGAAAAAGACCAGCTGCAGCAATGCCAGGATGACAAGATCACCCCGGAAACAGCTAATGCGGGTTGGTGTGGTTATGTGTTTGAGACCTGGCATGGCAGGTTTTGCAGTTTTAAAGGTAACATTTAAACCATCCAAAAGGTAGTCCGCAATACAGCCCAAAAGAATTGCAACTGAGTATCTGGTAAGTTATAGAAACAGTCGGTGCAGGGAAGGGAGGGCCAACTGGAAAATACGGTATGAAAAAGTTATATTTATAAATACAATCTGCATATTATGGATCAGCAACAATCATACTGGGAAAGCGGTTTCAAAAAGGAGGGAGTTGAGCCGGGGCCGTATAAACCAACTGATGACGAAAGAACACTTGCCATCCTTTGCCATGCGCTTGGCATATTTTTCTGGATACTTCCTCCCCTGATCATTTATTTATGGAAGAAAGATGATTCACCGTATGTGGCTGAGCATGCCAAAGAAGCTTTCAATTTTCAGCTTACCCTGGGGATCATCGGCATTATTCTGTTCATCACGCTGATCGGTATCATATTTCTCTGGATACCCGGGGTTATGGACCTTGTGTTTTGTATCATTGCCGCACTTAAAGCCAGTGAGAACAAAGTGTACAGGTATCCGCTGACGATAAGATTGTTGAAATAAATAGCCTCCAATCTATAGTTCCCGTATCCAGATATTCCTGAATGCGGTGAGATTATTGTGGTCCTGCAGGGTGATCGGTTCCCTGTCACTGTGTTTTTTATAGACAGGAGATCCTATGTATTCAGTACCGCCCCAGAGCGTTGCATTGTTCTGAACAAGCACCCCGTTATGCATTACGGTTATGCGTGCCTGTGACTGAACCCTGCCATCGGAGTAGAAGCGGGGTGCAGTGAATATGATATCGTAGGTCTGCCATTCTCCCGGGGGCCTGCAGGCATTCACCAACGGGGGGAGTTGTTTATAGATGCTTCCGGCCTGTCCGTTCACATAGGTTTTGTTGTTGTAATTATCCAGTACCTGGAGCTCGTACCTGTCCATCAGGAAAATGCCGCTGTTACCTCTTCCCTGGCTTTCACCTTCCACTTTGGCCGGTGTCCTGAATTCAATATGCAACTGGCAATCGCCAAAGCCCATTTTGGTTTTGATACCTCCGCTTCCCGGTTTTACCACCATGGCATCGCCTTCAATGGTCCAGGGGGCAGCATTGCCATCTTTTGCACTTACCCAATTGGAAAAATCTTTTCCATTGAATAATACAACGGCATCGCTGGGCGGTTCCTGCGATGTTTTACCTGGAGTTACAACCGGTGCAACCGGTGACCAGTATTCGCTGAGTTTGGGATCTCCTTTGGACCTGTCAATTTCCTGTGCACTTGCAAAGACGGCTAATGTCAAAAACGCAAATAAAAATCTATATCGCATGGGGGTCATATTTTGGGCAGTTTAAAATTATTGTGGTACACCGGTGTGATCAATTTGTTGGCAGCGGGATCAGTGAATAATTGTTTGTTCTTGTCCCATGTCAGCTTTTTCCCGGTTTTGTAGGCGATGTTTCCCATCTGGCAAACTGTGGCTACCGTGGCACCAGCCTGAACAGGGGCGTTCAGCTTGGAGAAGTCACGGCTTTTTACCACTTCAATGAAATTCTTTGTGTTCTTGGCAAGGCCGTCGTCCCATCTTTTTACTGTCATTGCTTCCATGCTTTTTCCTTCGGGTATGATCTCCCATCCGCCACGGTCCAGTACCAGGGTCCCATTATTGCCGATATAAGCTATGCCATGATCACGGCCGTAATTGCCACCGTTGATGGCCTGGGCATGTTCCCATAGTAAAATGAAATTACCAAAGTCGTAAGTTGTGGCCAGCGTATCCGGTGTTTCAGCAGCGTCATCGGGATAGGCCATTTTTCCGCCACTGGCCATCACCGTTAGCGGGTCTTTTGCATCCATTCCCAGCAGGGCATAGTCAACCAGGTGAACTCCCCAGTCTGTCATCAGGCCGCCGGCATAATCCCAGAACCACCTGAAATTGAAATGGAACCTGTTTGGATTAAATGGTCTTTTCTGTGCAGGACCGAGCCACATATTATAATCAACACCGGCAGGAACGGCTTCGTCAGGTTTTTTAGGTATATTCTTCATCCAACCCTGGTAGGCCCAGGCTTTCACCATACGAATGTTCCCCAGTCTACCGGAGCGCAGTGTTTCAAGTGCGGATTGAAAATGCCCGTTGCTGCGCTGCCACTGTCCCACCTGCACTACTTTTTTATATTGTTGCTGGGCGTTGACCATGGCGCGGATCTCGTGGATCGAATTGGCTATCGGCTTCTCTACATACACGTCTTTGCCGGCTGAACAGGCTTCAACAGCCTGTAAGCAATGCCAATGGTCCGGCGTGCCAATGATCACCACATCCACATTCTTATCTGCCAGCAGCTTCCTGTAGTCACCATACCGCGCGGGCTTCATAGAAAAGTTTTTCTCCAGCTCCGCTGCCCTGTTATCCAGCACATTGGCATCAACATCGCAAATGGCCACGCATTGGGTATCAGGATTATTTTTCAGCATGGAGCTCAGATCGGCCCAACCCATACCGTTGATGCCAATGGCACCCACTCCGATCTTGTCGTTCGGTGAAATTCTTTTCCTGATAAATGCGAAACTTTCCTGCGGTAAGCCGCTGATGATACCAGCACCTGCTGCAAGCGCAGCAGAGTTTTTAATGAAATGGCGACGGGAAGGCATGTGTAATTTGTTGTTTGCAACAAATTACACAAAATGTGATAAATGTGATGAACCACATTCATCACATTACTTCAGGCTTATCCGGTTCTCCAGTGTTTTGTCTTTGTTATCGTCAAGCAGGTCAATTTCCAGGGTGACCGTTTTGCCGTCTTCCGAGAGTTTGGCCATTTTATTGCTGAAGCTGGTGACTTTGGTGGGGAAATGGTAAACCGTTGTCATCTTCATACTCCAGTCCAGCATCTTCATCATCGACTTCATTTCTTCGGCATCCATTTTTGGCATATCCCCCGAAGCCAGGGAATCTGTGCTGTTGTTCAGTTCGTTCATCATATCGCCCATGCCGGAGATGGATTTATCATTGCAGCTGAAGCTGCCTTTTGAATAGCTGAAATATTCTCCGTTGGTGGTTTTTCCGCTCCTTTTCTGCAGTGCGGCGTTCAAAGCGCTGACGTCTTTAAAATGAAATGAAACGATGACGGTGTTTTTGTCGGGGTTTTCATTTTTCACCTCCGAAATACCCGGGATCTTCGAAAGGTCGTTGACCATGGTCTGGATCGAATCCTGCATAACCTTGCCGAGGTCGGCTTCCTGCAGGGAGTCTGGGGCATAGGTTTTCATCATATCCATCATTTCCTGGAGTTTTTCCATATTGATGGTAGTGACGTATTTACCGGAACCGTCTTTTTCAAGGAAAAGTTCTTCTGTGATATTGATACATCCGGAGAGTGCC
>JAHEFC010000346.1 GCA_024640385.1 Sphingobacteriales bacterium | reverse complement strand
AGCAGGTGGCGGGTGGCAGGTTGCAGGTGGCAGAGGGGAAGCAGGTGGCGGGTGGCAGGTTGCAGGTGGCAGGGGGAAAGGGGAAGCAGGTGGCAGGAGGCGGGTTGCAGGTGGCAGGAGCAAAGCAGATATCAGGAGGTAAACAGCAAGCTGGTGAGCGGGGAGAAGCTGGCAAGAAGCCTAAAGCGACAGGGGAGCCGGTCGGAAAAAAGAAATCAGGCAGCTATAAGGACTTCAGGAAGCGAGGAAAGAAATAATTGATTATTAGTCTCTTGCACAAGTTACTTAAATAAAAAAGGCGATCAATTGATCGCCTTTTGCCTTTTGAATTTTGAGTTTTGCCTTAATTCGCGAACTGCCTCCTGATCACATTCAATGCGCCTCCGGCTTTGAACCACTCGATCTGTTGTTCATTATAAGTATGGTTCACTTTGATGCTGTCTGAGCTGCCATCTTTATGGTTTAGTACCACTGTCAGCTGAACACCGGGTGCAAAGCTGGTCAATCCCACGATATCAATATTATCATCTTCCTGTACTTTGTCATAATCGGCTTTATCGGCGAAAGTCAGGGCCAGCATGCCCTGTTTTTTCAGGTTGGTTTCGTGGATCCGGGCAAAACTTCTTACCAGGATAGCACGAACGCCCAAATGGCGCGGTTCCATGGCAGCATGCTCGCGGCTTGAGCCTTCCCCGTAATTTTCGTCGCCCACTACCACAGAGCCTATGCCTGCAGCTTTGTATGCCCTCTGGGTGGCCGGTACAGCCCCGTATTCACCAGTCAGCTGGTTTTTTACAGAGTCTGTCTTCTCATTGAAGAAGTTCACAGCGCCTATCAGCATATTATTGGAGATATTATCGAGGTGTCCGCGGAACTTCAGCCAGGGTCCGGCCATAGAAATATGGTCTGTGGTACATTTCCCTTTTGCTTTGATCAGGAGTTTCAATCCTTTCAGGTCAGTTCCTTCCCAGCCAGCGAACGGTGCCAGCAATTGAAGCCTTGTAGATTCAGGACTTACTTTCACCTGCACACCAGAGCCATCTTTGGCGGGTTCCTGGTATCCGGGATCGTCTACTTCAAATCCTTTTGGCGGCATTTCGTAGCCAGAAGGCTCCGCGAGTTTCACTGCTTCTCCCTTGTTATTTGTTATGGTATCGGTGATCGGGTTGAAAGCAATGGTGCCTGCAATAGCCATGGCCGTCACCAGTTCAGGCGAGGCCACAAAAGCATGTGTGCTTGCCAATCCATCGTTCCGCTTGGCAAAGTTCCGGTTGAAAGATGTGATGATGGTATTCTTGCGATTGGGATCATCGATATGCCGTGCCCATTGACCTATACATGGGCCGCAAGCGTTCGCCAGCACTACGCCGCCAACACTTTCGAATTCTTTGATAAATCCATCCCTTTCTATTGTGTAACGCACTAATTCTGAACCTGGTGTGATGGTGAATTCTGAATTTGCTTTAAGTCCTTTGCTTACTGCATCTTTAACGATGGATGCGGAACGGCTGATATCTTCATAAGAAGAATTGGTGCAGGAGCCGATCAGTGCAACTTCAAGTTTTGCAGGCCAGCCATTGCTCGCTACTGCTTCTTTCATCTTTGAAACCGGTGTTGCCAGGTCTGGCGTAAAAGGTCCATTGACATATGGTTCCAGTTCGCTTAGGTTTAGTTCCAGTACCTGGTCGTAATATTTTGCAGGGTTTGCATAAACGTCGGCGTCTGGGCGAAGGTGCTCGATCACCTGGTCTGCCAGGGCTGCCACTTCTTCACGTCCAGTTCCTTCCAGGTATGCGCCCATTTTGCTGTCGTACCCGAATAGGGAGCAGGTAGCACCGATCTCGGCTCCCATATTGCAGATGGTGGCTTTACCGGTAGCGCTAAGGCTATCGGCTCCTTCCCCAAAATATTCCACAATGGCTCCGGTACCGCCTTTCACGGTCAGTTGGCCCGCCACCCAGAGGATGATATCCTTGGCAGATGTCCAGCCATTCATTTTACCGGTCAGTTTAACGCCAATCAGTTTCGGCATTTTCAGTTCCCAGGGCAGGCCTGCCATTACATCCACCGCATCTGCTCCGCCCACACCTATGGCAACCATTCCCAGGCCCCCTGCATTAGGGGTATGGGAGTCTGTTCCAATCATCATACCGCCGGGGAAAGCATAGTTCTCAAGCACTACCTGGTGTATGATGCCGGCACCTGGCTTCCAGAAGCCAATACCGTATTTATTGGAGATAGAAGCGAGAAAGTCGTAAACTTCTTTATTGGTATCAATGGCGGTTTTCAGGTCAATCAAGGCGCCAACCTTAGCCTGGATCAGGTGGTCGCAATGCACGGTGGATGGCACGGCAACCTTGTCGCGTCCACAGGTCATGAACTGCAACAGGGCCATTTGGGCCGTTGCATCCTGCATGGCAACGCGGTCAGGAGCAAAATCGACATAATCTTTTCCCCTGTCATAGGCCCTGGAGAGTGGGTTATAGAGATGGGCGTATAAGATCTTCTCTGCCAGCGTCAAAGGGCGGCCAACAGCCTTGCGGGCGGCTTCAACTTTTCCGGGCAATTCAGAATAAACTTTCTTAATCAGGTCAAGATCGAAAACCATGGTATGATATTTTGCGTTATATCTAAGTGAGAAAATTTGGCTTGGCGAAATTAACAAAAAGAAGGGGTGATGCCAAAGCCTCCTTATATAATGCAGGAATGAGTTAATTTTGGAATTATGAACAACAGTTTCAGGCAATTTGTCGAAGGCCGTGTTTTTGGTGTTTGCACCTGGTTAGGGGAGAAAATGGGGGTGCCAAGCACTACGATCAGGAAGTATTTCATCTATGTTTCCTGTCTCACTATGGGATCACCAGTGGTGATCTACCTGTTCATGGCATTTTGGATCAACTTGAAGGAGTATATCTGGAAAGCGAAACGTAATCCCCTCCGCTATCTATAAGATAATTCCTATTTTGAGGCATGATCTCTCTTGATTTCGATCATGCCGATTTTCATAGTTTACTTAAAGATCTTGCTGCAAGGCTGGGAACAGTCATGCAACAGGATGTTCTTCGTGTTCCTCCCGCTCTGGGGAAAGGATATTTGCGTGCAGTGAGGCTTCCGAACGGCCTGAGTATCCTGGTCAGCAATATGTCGATGGGTGTAGATGTGAAACTGCACCGGATGAAAAAAATGCCTGCTTTCTATGTGCTTGCTTTTGATGAGGTTTTTATAAGAACCAGGCTGGAACAAAAGATAGACGACGAACATGTCAGCATAAGCCCTCCCATATATTCCGTAGCGGCATTGCACAGCACCCTCTTCGATACCACCGTAATTGCCACACGAGGCTGCATTATCAGCTCAGTGCGTATCATTTTTGATTCCCGCTGGCTGGCAAAATATTTTGGAATACAGAAAGAAGATGAGTTGCTGATGAAATACATCTTCCTTAAATCCAGGAAACTCACACTGGAACCTGTTGATACAGATTACAGGAAATACCTGGAGGAGATCTATGAAACAGATGTGGAAGATCCGCTTTACTATACGATCCTGGAGAACCGCGTGATGTTGCTGATCGAAAGGTTCATGAACAGGATCATGGACAAGATGGGCGAAGGCGAAATGAAAACCCTGAGACCGGAAGATGTTTATAAAATGATGGAAATCGAGGCTGAACTCACCAGGGATAATGTGCAGGAACCGCCCACGATACAGGAGCTTTCGCAGAAATTCGGGATCAGCCAGACCCGGCTTAAAACAATGTTCAAGGAAGTATATGGATATCCCATGTATGAGTATTTCCAGCGGTACAGGATGGAAAAAGCCCGTACCATGTTGCTGTCAGGTGATCATTCGGTCAAGGAAACCGGTTACCAGTTGGGATATAAAAGCCTCAGCAATTTTGCAAAAGCATTCAGGCAGATATTCGAATATGCTCCCAGTGATATTATAAAGGCATTGAAAAATGTTTGAGTTTACATTTAATATTTCTGAACGTGAGAAGATCCTGGATCATCTGGCAGATGAACTGAACGTTACAATTGAGAATGATGTACTTCAGCTGCCCCCGGCTTTCGGGGACGGATATATCAGGAGGGAAAAACTGCCCAACAAACTTGAATCACTGATCTTCAATTTTACATTGGCAGATGATTTCTGGCTGAACAGGAAGAAAAGTGATAAGGAATATTATGTGTTTGTTTGCCAGGAGATCGACCATGATGGCAAACTCATTACCGAAGTGGATAAAAGTAAGGTGGAAGTCAGGGATACCCATGTGTCACAAATGTACCTGGTGAGTTTTCTGTCTGATCTCAGGCAATTTACTCCGGTTCGGTCCCGGGTGAAAGGTGTGCGGGTGATCATTAGTCCTGAATGGCTTTCCGGGCATTTGCGTATCGACAGAATGGAAGATGTGCTGCAAAGGTATTTACAGCTCAAGGCCCGTTCGGTGCATATGAAAGATATGGATATGGAATCACGGGAGCTGTTGCAGGAGGTCATGAGTCCGCCCCTGGACCTTCACACAGACATTCATGTTTACCTGCAGAACCGGATCACGATGATCCTCGAGAATTTTTTCAGTTGGCTGCACCAGCACATGGGAGAGGAGAAAGGCAAGGGGATCTCGAAGGCTGACATTAACCGGATGATGGA
>JAHEFC010000062.1:1448-13423 GCA_024640385.1 Sphingobacteriales bacterium | reverse complement strand
CTGAGCTCACGTGGAAAAGCCTGATCCCTTCCCAGGAAGCATTTGGGAAGTGGAATATTTTGCTAAAGGAGATTATAGGTATCATTTTAATTTAGAGAGTCAGAGTGGCTGAGAGACAGAGAGTAAGAATACTAATTCTGGCTCTCTGACTCATTTACTCTCTGACTCTCTTGACTAAAACGAGTTTTTAACTATATTTTTCAATTCGCTTATAAGTACCCTTTCCTGCTTCATCGTATCCCTGTTCCGGATGGTGACCGTATTGTCTTCCTTGGTCTGGTGATCCACAGTAACACAGAATGGTGTTCCCAATGCGTCCATCCTGCGATATCTTTTTCCGATGCTGTCTTTTTCTTCATAGAAGCAGTAGAAATCCTGGCGGCAATCTTTAATGATATCTCCTGCAATATCAGGCAACCCGTCTTTTTTTGTCAGGGGCAGTACCGCCATCTTGATAGGAGCCAGCTTAGCAGGAATCCGGAGCACTACCCTGCTGTCTTCCCCGCCATCTTCTTTGGTCCATTTCTCTTCAGTATAAGCATAGCTTAAAGTGAGCAGGAACATCCTGTCCAGGCCAATAGATGTTTCGATCACATAAGGAACATAGTTCTGGTTGATCTCCGGATCAAAATACTGCATCTTCTTGCCACTGTACTGCTGATGGCTGGACAGATCAAAATCAGTACGAGAATGAATGCCTTCCACTTCTTTCCAACCGATCGGAAACTGGAATTCAATATCCACCGCCGCATCGGCATAATGTGCCAGCTTAGTGTGATCGTGGAACCGGTACAGATCTGCAGGAAATCCAAGTGAGGTATGCCATTTCATACGCTCCGTTTTCCAGAATTCATACCATTCTTTCTGTGTGCCCGGCTTGATGAAGAACTGCATTTCCATTTGCTCAAACTCACGCATGCGGAAAATGAACTGCCTGGCAACGATCTCATTCCTGAACGCCTTACCCACCTGTGCTATACCAAAAGGAACTTTCATCCTGGCGGTTTTCTGCACGTTGAGGAAGTTCACAAAGATCCCCTGTGCCGTCTCCGGCCTCAGGTAGATAAGATCTGATTCGTCAGCCACACTGCCCAGTTGCGTAGAGAACATGAGGTTGAACTGCCTCACATCGGTCCAGTTCACGGTACCGCTGACGGGACAGGGTATTTTATTTTCTTCGATCAGCAACTTCAATCCGGCAAGCTCACTGGCGGCCAAAAGCCTGTCCATTTCTGCCACCAGGGCTTCAGCCTCTTCATGCTTGCCAGCCTTGGCCAGATCATCTGCAAAACCTTCGATCAGGTGATCTACCCGGTATCTTTTCTTACTGTCTTTATTGTCGATCAGCGGATCACTGAAATTATCAACGTGACCTGAGGCCTTCCATGTTGTGGGGTGCATGAAAATAGCGGCATCAATTCCCACAATGTTATCATGCATTCGCGTCATCTCATTCCACCAGGCATCACGGATATTCCTCTTCAGTTCACTCCCCCAGGGGCCATAGTCATATACAGCACTCAGTCCATCATATATTTCACTGGAAGGAAAAACAAACCCGTATTCTTTAGCGTGCGAAATGATCGCCTGAAACTTATTTTGATCCGTTACTAACATGGCGGCAAAAATAGAGAGAAAGATAGGAAGAGAGAAAGAGAGAAAGGATTTATTTCAGCTTATCGTTGTTTTTATGGCGTTCGCTATCCCTTTTTGTCTTTTTTTCAATGTTTTTCTCAAGTGCTTCGGTAAGATTCACCCCGGTCTGGTTGGCCAGGCAGATCAGTACCCAAAGTACATCTGCCATTTCATCCCCCAGGTCGGCATTTTTATCAGATTCCTTGAAACTCTGGTCGCCATATTTCCTGGCCATCAGCCTGGCCAGCTCACCCACTTCTTCGGTAAGTATAGCCATATTAGTGAGCTCACTGAAATACCGAACGCCAACCGTGGTGACCCAATGGTCTACCCTTTCCTGGGCCTGCTCTATCGTCATATTATTCTTTTTGTTTGGAATCAATAATTATGGTCACCGGGCCGTCGTTCAGCAATTCAACTTTCATATCTGCACCAAAAACACCCCGCTGAATGGGCCTGCCCAGATCTTCTTCCAGTGCCGAGATCATTTTTTCATAGACCGGGATAGCATAGTCCGGCTTGGACGCCTTGATATAAGAAGGGCGATTACCTTTTTTGGTAGACGCGTGCAGCGTGAACTGGCTGATCAGCAATATATCTCCCTGCGTGTCAATAACTGACCTATTCATCACGCCATGTTCATCGTTGAAAACCCTGAGATTCACGATCTTAGCACTCATCCATTGAATGTCCTCATCTCCATCAGCGTCCTCAACACCCATAAGTACCAGTAAACCAGGGCCAACCTGGCCCCTGATCTCACCATCTACTTTTACTGACGCATAATTAACTCTTTGTATGACCACCCTCATTTGTAATCCGAACGTTAAATAGTAATTTTAAGCGATGAAGATAGATATTAGCCGTGAATTGGAATTCCGCACGGCAAGGAGCGGGGGAAAAGGAGGGCAGAACGTGAATAAGGTTGAAACGATGGTAGAAGGTTTGTTCCATGTACAGCATTCTTCCATTCTTTCAGACGAGCAGAAAAACATCATCATTGAGAGACATGGAAAGCATATCAACAGTGATGGTTTCCTGACCGCAAGATCTTCGGCAACACGGTCCCAGTTGCATAACAAACAAATCGTTATTGAAAAACTCAACAATACCATCAACCACGCTCTTGAAAAAAAGAAAGCAAGAATATCCACTAAACCCACCAGGCAATCCAAAGAAAAAAGGATCACCTCGAAGAAGCAACGATCTGATGTGAAGAACATGAGGAAGAGGGTAAGAGAGATAGAGAGATAGTATATGAAAAAAATATTGATAGTTTTCGCGGCCTTATTTACGCTTTTCAGCTGTAATAAAGAAAGCAGTTCTGAAACTGATCTTGCGCCCCTGAAGATCAGTTTTCAACTGGAGGCTTTCGGCGCCCCAATTGACACTACAGCATTTTACACCAATAACAGCGGCGAAAAGTTCAAGATCACGGCATTCAAATTTTATGTGTCGTTGATCGAAGCGGCAAACAGCTCCACCAATTCCCGCTCTGCCGAAAACGAAAGTTATCACCTGGTTGACCTTGCCGATCCGGCTACTCATCAATTCACCGTTAGTCTGAAAAACGGCATCTACGACCAATTGAATTTTATTATAGGCGTTGACAGCGTCAGAAATGTAAGCGGCGCCCAAACTGGTGCACTGGATCCAGCCAAAGGCATGTTCTGGACCTGGAACACGGGATATATTTTTGCCAAGCTTGAAGGAAAATCCCCTTCATCTACTGCACCATTCCAGATGTTTACTTATCATATTGGCGGATTTAAAACCGGCGAAAATGCCATAAGAAACATATCCCTGCCTGCGCAGTTCCAGATAGGTAAAACCAATGAGCTGGTGATCAATGCAGATGTGCAAAGATGGTTCGACGGTGTCAACACGCTATCGATCGCTTCAAAAGCCACCATCATGTCGCCGGGAGGTATGGCATTGCAGATAGCCGACAATTATGCCACTATGTTCAGCGTTAATAAGATCGTCAATCCTTGAGAAAAACGATCACCATATTGACCCTGCTGTTTTTTATTTCAGGCATTATCCTTTTTGAAGCCTGTAACAAGAAAGATATTGTTCAGCCGGCTCAAACCACACCACTCAGTATACCCATTCCACCGGGCTTCCCCGCTATACAGAATTTCTTTGTCAACAATCCAGTCACCCAGGAGGGATTTGACCTGGGAAAGAAATTATTTTACGACGGCAGGCTTTCTGCAGATGGTAATTTCCCCTGCGCTTCCTGTCACCAACAGTTTGCCGCATTCGCCACCTTCGACCACAATCTGAGTCATGGCTTCGATAACCAATTCACAACACGCAATGCTCCCGGGTTGGCCAACCTGGCCTGGTATAAGGAATTTCACTGGGATGGAGGCATCAATCACCTTGAAGTACAGCCCTTAGCCCCCATTACAGCTCCAAACGAAATGGCAGAAACAGTAGAGAACGTGATCAGAAAACTTAAGGCCGACGCCACCTACCAGGATATGTTCAGGAAGGCATTCGCCAGCAACGAGATCACTTCACAGCAAATGCTCAGGGCCCTGGCCCAGTTCATGGGTATGATGGTATCTGCAAACAGCAAGTACGACAGGGTCAAAGCCGGCAAAGAAACATTTACAACTGCCGAACAAAGAGGTTACCAGCTATTCCAGCTGAAATGCAGCACCTGCCACCAGGAGCCCCTGTTCACAGACCAGAGTTACAGGAATACCGGACTGCCCATTGATAATGTATTGAAAGATATGGGGCGAATGCGAATCACTAAGAAATCAGAAGACTCCATCAAATTCAAAGTGCCCTCGCTGCGGAATGTATATTTAACTGCACCTTACGGGCACGATGGCAGATTCTATTCCATTGGTGCGGTGATCGACCACTACCGTTCGGGAGTGATCAACGGACCTACCACCGATCCCCTGCTCAAGAACAAATTATCGATAGATGATTTTGAAAAAGCGGACCTGCTCATCTTCCTCAGAACACTTACAGATACCGCTTTTGTGAACGATAAGCGTTTTGCACAGAATTAATTTGCCTTTACAGGCTCTACTGGTCCCTTTTCCAGGAACTGGTTCATTTTGATCCTTTGTTGATCCAGGTCTGCCTGAGCTTTCTGGCGCTCATTATTGTTCTTCTCAATGTCTTTCTCAAGATCAGACTTTCTTTTCTCCAACTGCTTCTTCTCATTATCCAGATCCTTCACCTTATTTTCAGATTTCTTCAATTCTTCTTCGTATTGCTTCTTATTGATATTATAATCCTGTGCATTCAGGGAAGGAGCAACACTGGCAGCAATCAGTGCAGTTCCTGCTGCCACACCCGCAACTTCATCAGCATTGCTTCCGGAAGCATCTGTTGTAGGTAGAACAGCATTATTGACGGTAATATCCTGACCGGGTTCTGCTACGATCATGTAAACTTTGCAAGTTTCCTTCCCGGTCTTTTCCAATTTATAATATGCATCGAATTCTTTCCCACCCAACTTCATGATCTTAATGTTCCTGGCCTCATAAAAACCATTTTTCTCTTTGACCTTTACACCTTTAGACTGGGCCAGGTCCTTTAGTCCTTTTTCAACCTGTGATTGTGGATAGGGGACTTCAAATATGGTTGCATCCTGCTCTGTTTTCAGGTACTTCACTTTGCCTGTTGATCGCTTGATATTTGAACTGTTTAGATCCACCTGGGCTTCAACGCTGATACTGATAACTACCAACATCACTACCGTCAATAAAATACTCTTCATGTCTGTTAATTTTAGTAGTGCAAGATACCATTAACGAAAAGCCGGCTTTTTCAGGTTCGTTTCATATTACGCGAAATACCAGCCGGATCAACCGCCATTGAGGAGTAATTTGTTCAGAATCATAAATTCTTCTTCTTTCCCTCGTTTCTTTTCTGTTCAAACTCAGCCAACGCGGATTTCTTTGTCCCCAGTTCCGCATTCAGTTTTTTCTGATCTTGTACATTCTTATCCAAATCCTTATTCAGATCTGAAATTTTCTTTTGTAGTTTAGTCTGCTCATCCTGCAGATCAGCCAGTTTGCGTTCAGTCTTTTTGATCTCTGCTTCCTGATCCATTTTGACCATATTGAAATCTTGTTCATCCAGGTGGGGTCCAATACTTGCAAGGATCACAGCACCCCCTGCAGCCGACCCGGCCAATGCGGCATGGCTTGATGTTCGGTTGGCAAGATCTTCCCCTGGCTCTGCCAATATCATGTACACCTTACTCTCATTTTTGCCGTCTTTGTCCACCCTGTAATACACATCGTGCTTATTGCTGCCGATCTTCTGCAATACCAGGCCCCTGGCTTCAAAAAAACCATTCTTCTCCCTAACCTTTATGCCCTGTTTAGCTGCAAGATCTTTGAGGCCCTCCTCCACCTGGCTTGCAGGGTACGGAATTTCGAAGATGGTAGCCTCCTGTTCGGTTTTTCCGTATTTCACTTTTCCAAGGTATTGCTTGGTTTGTTTCTGGGCTTCAACCCGGAGAGCAAAAACGAGCAGCAGAACAAGGGATAATGATAAACGCTTCATATATCAGTTTTGAGTACGGTAAATTACTAATTCAGCAAGAGCTAAAAGCTAATTTTAGGGTATTGAAACAAGTTTGTGCACATACCTATAAATTTGCCTAAAGCTTTTCATTTTTGAGCAGCATTAAGAAACTCGCATCACAAACCTTCTGGTATGGTTTCAGCAATATATTCGGAAGGTTCCTGAATTACCTCCTGACCCCGCTGTTGACCACCATTTTTGCTTCCCAGAAATACGGGGATATTTCCATCCTGTTCGCCTCTGCCGCCTTCCTGCAGGTGATCTATACCTATGGAATGGAAACTTCATATTTCCGATTTTCCAATTTATACCCCGAAAAAGAAGTCTATAATACGGGGCTCAGCACCCTGGTACTCACCTCGGTGCTCTTAACAGCCATCCTGTTCATACCCGTTCAATCGCTGGCCAACTATATGGAGATCGGCAGCCATCCGGAATATATCAAATGGGTATTGCTGATCGTTGCCCTGGATACGCTGGCAGTTATGCCATTTTCAAAACTGAGGCATGAGGGAAGGCCAAGAAAATTTGCCTTCCTAAAGATCCTGAACATCCTGATCAATGTGTCACTGGTGATATTCTTCCTGGTTTTTTGCAAAGGCCAGCATGAAAAAGGCGCTGAAAATTTCTGGGCGGTTCTTTACAACCCTTCGATCGATATAGGTTATGTTTTCATTGCACAGTTGGCAGCCAGTGCCGTTACCCTGCTCATGCTATGGAAAGAGATCATGAGTTTTTCATTTTCCTGGAATGGCAAACTGATCAAAGAAATGCTTGTCTATTCAGCACCGCTGGTGATCGTAGGATTTGGCGGCATGATCAATGAAACCATTGACAGGTTCATGATCACGTCCATGTATCCTGGTAGTTCGGATGCAGCCAGATCGGCTAATGGTATTTATAGTGCAAACACCAAACTGGCCATCATCATCACATTGTTCATCTCGGCCTTCCGGATGGGTGCCGAGCCCTTCTTTTTCAAACAATCGACAAATGAAGGCGCCCAGCGAACCTATGCCCGCGTGATGAAATTCTTTGTACTCACCTGCTGCCTCTGTTTTTTATCTGTGATGCTTTTCCTGGACGGCTGGAAATATTTCATGGGTGTCAAAAAACACCCGGAATACCTGGAAGGGCTGAAAGTGGTACCCCTGTTGATGCTTGGCAAGATCTTCCTGGGGATCTATTACAACCTGTCCATCTGGTATAAACTGACAAACAAGAACCTGGTGGCGGCCTATGTTACCATTGCAGGTGCCCTGATCACCATCGGCTTCAACTGGCTGCTCATTCCCCGGATCGGATATATGGGTTGCGCCATCGCCAGTTTTCTCTGTTATGGCTTCATGATGGTGATCAGCTATACCTTAGGACAGAAATACTACCCCGTTCCATACGCCTGGAAAAAGTTACTGGCCTATATCGTGATCTGTATTCTTCTGTTCCTGGTTCACCAGTTGTTCCGAGCTTATTCGCCCAATGTCTGGCTTACACATGGATTTGGCATACTCCTCTCGATCGCATTTTTGGTATTCGTCGCCAGGGTGGAGAAAAACGAGTTCGTGAAGATAAAAAATGCCTTGTCCAGATAGAGAGTGAGTAAGATAGAAAGATAGGGAGCATTCTAAGTGCAGCATTTCGCAAAAAGGATGCTATCTATCTTTCTAACTCCCTATCTCTCTATCTTAACGTAGGGATTAAATTTCATCTCTTGCCCAATGGTGGTTGGCGACCCGTGCCCCGAATAAACCCTCGTATCCCCGGGAAGGGTATAAAGCTTTGTCCGGATGGAATTAGCCAGCGTATTAAAATCGCCCATGGGCAGGTCCGTTCGCCCAACGCTGCGCTGGAAAAGCACATCTCCACTGATGATGAAACCCCCTTCTTTCGAATAAAAGCTGATGCTTCCCGGTGAATGACCGGGAGTATACAAAACTTCAAGCGGTTCATTGTCAAGGCCGGTGACATCACCTTCGTTCAGGTATATCAGCTCACCAGAATAATTATGAAATGGAAGATTCCACATCAATCCGGAAACCGGAGCGTAGTCCAACACCTGTTTTTCTTTAGGATGGATATGAAGCTTAAGCCCCCACCTTTCAGACACGAATTTATTCCCGAAAACATGATCAAGGTGGCAGTGAGTATTCAATAAAAGCCTGACCTCCAATCCTTCGGAAACAATATATTGCTCCAATTGTTGTTCTTCTTCCTGACCATAGCATCCCGGATCAATGATTATGGCTTCTTTTTTGTCGTTGAACAGGAGGTAGGTGTTTTCCTGGATCGGACTAAATATGAAAACTTTAACGTTATACATTGGAAACCATTTATAGGCCAAAAACCTTAATTTTAATATAATTATAGCGCATTTCGGACGGAATTGCAGAGGAATACAGAAACAACAGATTATGCGAAAAATTTGTCGCCTTTTTTTTGCTCTCCTATTGATATCCACGGGTTCATTTGCACAAGTGAACTCAGTCGAATTCGGGAAAAACAGGGTCCAATATAAAAAGTTCACCTGGAGATACTACCAAACCAGGAATTTCAATACTTATTTTTCAATGGGAGGCCTCTCACTTGGAAAATTTGTTGCGCAGGTTGCCGAAGAAGAATTACCCCAGCTGGAAGAATTTGTGGAATACGGGTTGCAAAGACGGGCAAACCTGGTTGTTTATAACAGCTTCACTGACATGAAGCAGTCAAATATCGGTATCGGTATCGAATGGCAGAATACGGGTGGCGTCACTAAACTGGTCAACAACAAAGTGGTCATCTATAACAGTGGAGACCTGAACAACATGAGGCTCCAGGTTCGCCAGGGTATCGCCAGGATCCTGGTAGACAACCTTCTTTTCGGGGATGATCTGGGAGAATTTGCCGGCAATGCCGCCTTGCTCGACCTTCCAAAATGGCTTACCGATGGCTATATCGCCTATGCTGCGGAGAACTGGAGTCCCAAACTGGACGACCAGTTGAAATCTGAACTACTGTCCGGCGAATACAAGAATTTTTATCAGTTCGCTTTCAAAAAACCTGAACTGGCCGGGCATGCCTTCTGGCGTTTTGTTGCCGATAATTATCGCAAAGACAATGTCACTTATTTTCTTTACCTGTCGCGGATCTATAAAAGCCTGAACTCAGCATCTCTCCGGGTAACCAAAAAGAAGTTCAAAGAACTGCTGGCTGAGTTCATGGATAAGGAATCTGAAAAATATCAGAAAGATCTCCGGGCCAGGCGCAACCAGCCCCGTGGTAACGTGGTAGCCGTGGAAGAACTTAAGCGCGATGTCGACTTTTACAGGTTCCAGGCCAACCCCATTCCCCGGAACAGCAAGTACGCCATGGTCAAGTACAGAAAAGGGATCTACCGCGTGCTCCTTGTTGATCCCACTGATCAGAATAAGACCCTGCTAAAAGCGGGCATACTAAACAACCAGGCTGAACTCAATCCCAACTATCCCCTGATGGCCTGGGATCCGAAAGGATCCATGCTGCTGGTGATCTATCCTGAAGATGGCAAGATCAGGATGTTCGTATATGACCTGGTAAAGAAATTAAAACTGTACAAACAGGAGATCAAGGATTTCCAGGTGATCCAGGACGCCAAATACATGCTGAACAACAATACACTGCTGCTCAGTGCCGTGAAAAATGGCCAGTCAGATATTTTTAAATACAATATTCAGGACCAGAAAGTGGATCAGATCACAAATGATGTGTATAACGATATTGATCCATCCTTTGCAGCATTCCCTAACAAAAGCGGGATCCTGTTCGCGTCGAACCGTCCATCGGGAGATGCGCCCCGGGCTGATACAGCCATCCCATCCCGTAATCATTACAACATTTTCATGGTTGATCCCAATGTGAAAAGTGATTACAGGCAGATCACCCAGCTCAGTAATATGAAATACAGTGATGCCAGGTTCCCGCTTCAGTACAATGTGAACCACTTCACATTTGTAAGTGAAGAAAATGGTATCGGCAACCGGTATGCTGGTTTCTTCACCACCAGACGTGCGGGGCTCGACACGCTGATATTGGTGGGAGATGAAATACTGCGTAACCCCACGCCTAAAGACCTGGACTCAACACTGAAGGTCTGGGATAAAGCAGAGCCTGATTCAGTTGGATTTATTTCCATCACTACAGACAGTACCTATGTTTTCCCGTTGACCAACTACCAGAGTGGCCTGCAGGAAACCAGGGGGGCAGGTGACAACAACCAGGTGAGTGAAGTGAGAAGAGAAGGTGATCTGAAATTCCTGTACAAATTGCGCATTGATGAGAATGCATTGAAAAGAAGAAATGTTACTGCCAGGCCCACAGAGTATGTGAAGAAACTGCAGGAACAGGAAAGAGCCGCAAAAGGTCAGGCCATTTTCTATGATACGGAGAAAGGCAAACAGAAACTTGCTGCTGCGGGAGACACGACAAAGAAAGACAAGGATGCATTCCAGACGGAATTCGACCAGGACAGTACCGCCGTGACAACTATACAGGAGCTGCAGGAGTATAAAAAACCCAGTCCCCTGGAGAATTCCAAGATCTATGACTACCGGAAAAAATTCTCATCCGAATATGTGGTCACCGGTTTCAACAACCAGGTGCTTGTGAACAGGTTCCAGCCCTATGCTCATGGGGCAGGACCAATCTATCTTTCCAATGCGGATATCCTGAACGGTATCATCAGGATGGGGACTTCAGAGCTGTTCGAGGATATGAAATTCACAGGAGGTTTCCGAATTGCTACAAACCTGCAGGATGTAGACTACCTGGTACAGTTCCAGAATCTGAAAAGAAGGCTTGACTGGGGACTTACCTATTATCGTTCCACATTGAACGACTTCCCCATTTACGATTATAATGACGAGCCGATCAAATCCGTGCTCTCCAACAAGCTTTATTCAAATCTGTACCAGTTGAACCTGGCCTGGCCATTGGATGAAGTAAGAAGTTTCAGGGCAACATTGGGTTATCGTAACGACAGGGTAGTGATCAAAACCGATGCAAATTATCCTCCCGCTTTGCAGATTGCAGACACCGTGCTTAATTACGGGCTGGTGAGATTCGAATGGGTACATGATAACACCCTAAACCCCACATTGAATATCTGGAACGGGTTCCGTTACAAATTATGGGTTGATGTGAATGCAAAAATGAATAACAAGGAAACGAGTGGGCGTTATACATTCAATGTAGGCGGCGATGCGAGGTATTATTATAAACTGTACAGGAATTTCATTTGGGCCGGCCGTGCAGCATTTGATGCTTCCTGGGGTACACAGAAGATCATCTATTACCTGGGTGGTGTGGATGGCTGGATATCGCCGAAATTCAACAATGCAAACACACCTGCCCCGGATGCACAATATGCGTTCCAGTCACTGGCGCTCAACATGAGGGGATTCAAGCAGAACGTGGCAAATGGCAACAACGCGGTTGTGTTGAACAGTGAATTCAGGCTTCCCATATTCACCACATTCTTCAATAAGCCTGTAAACAATGCTTTCATCCGGAATTTCCAGCTGGTTCAGTTCACTGACCTGGGAACTGCATGGAACGGACAGTTTAAAGGCATAACAAGACCTTACGTTGTATATGGACAGCCTCCTGTAACGGTGAATATCAAAACCGGGGGCGTAGGTCCTTTTGTAGGCGGTTATGGTTTTGGCGCCAGGAGTACCCTGTTGGGCTATTTCCTTCGTGTTGATGCCGGATGGCCAATGGACGGATTCTTCCAGGGCAAGCCGATGTGGTATTTTGCT
>JAHEFC010000062.1:0-1438 GCA_024640385.1 Sphingobacteriales bacterium | reverse complement strand
ACTTCTGATCAATTGACGAATTGGCGGATTGGCGAATTGACTGATTTTAAGAAAATATGTTCATCAGGAATACGTTTCCATTATATGCAACAATCCGTTAATTCGCTAATCCGCCAATCCGCTAATCCTTTCCTATTTTTGCATTCATGAATTTGAAGGGCATAAGAATTTGTGTTGCTTTCCTGCTAACCTTCCTAAGCTTAAGCTCCAATGCCCAGGTAAGAATTCTCAAGGGTATTGTTAAGGATACCCATAGTGACGAACTCATCCCGTTTGCCACCATCCAGTTCTCCAAATCAGGTTTTGGCAAACTGACTGACTCATCGGGCAATTTCAGGATCGTGCTGAACAAGTGGCCCTCAGATACGGTCGTGTTCAGTTATGCCGGCTTCCAGAACAAACGCATACATATTGACACCAGCCTGTACGAGATCGACCTGGTAGTGGCCATGGAAAGGGGTACCCCTGTGGGTGAGGTGGTAGTCAAAGGCAAATGGAACCGCGGACTTTTTCTCTGGAAAAAAATTGTAAAGAACAAACCGTATAACAACAGGGCAAGGTTCGACAACTTTTCTTACGAACTGTATAACAAACTCCAGATCGATATCAACAAGGTGAATAAGGAAAAACTGGAAAAAGGATTTATCCCTCCAAAACCTTTCAAATTCATACTGGAAAATATTGACTCTACTTCTGAAGACAATCCCATACTCCCCGTATATCTTACTGAAACCATATCAGATTATTATTTCCAGGGCGATCCGAGAAAGACCAAAGAAGTGATCAAGGGGTATAAAACCATTGGCATCAAAAACGAAAGTTTTTCCAAGCTGCTGGGAGGGATGTATCAGAACGTCAATGTCTATAATAATTTTATCCCGGTTTTCGATCTCAAGTTCGTCAGCCCCATCAGTGATAATGGTGACAATTATTATGACTACAAAGTACCCGATACCCAGTTTGTAGCCGGCAAGAGATATTTTCATTTTGTATTCTATCCTAAACGAAAAGGAGAAAATACATTCCAGGGCGACGCATGGATAGCTGACTCCAGTTTTGCCGTGCAGAAAATGAACCTGCGCCTCTCTCCTACGGCCAATGTGAATTTTGTGGAAAAACTGTCCATGGTACAGGAATTCCAGCTTGTGAACGATTCGATCTGGTTTCTTTCAAAAGATAAATTCATAGTAGACTTTGCGCTACTTGGAAAGAGATCCATCAATTTTATCGGAAGAAAAACAACTACATACCAGGATGTAAAACTGAATAGTGAAGAGGTAAGAAAATTCCTTGAAGGTGAACAATTGAAAGAAGCTATCCTGATGTCGCCCGGGGCGAGTCAGAAGACTGATGAATACTGGAAAGAGAACAGGCATGAAGAATTGAACACCAGTGAGAAAAAAATATACGCAACTGTTGACACATTGCTGAAGATGCC
>JAHEFC010000061.1 GCA_024640385.1 Sphingobacteriales bacterium | reverse complement strand
GATGCCGTGTGCCAATGCATGTTCCCTGGCTACCTCCAACATGCCTTCAGAAAGGTCAGCGATCACCACTTTCCCTCCACCCACCATACTGGCAATGGTCAGCCCCGGCTCACCGGTTCCAGCCGCAATATCCAGCACCTTATCACCTTCTTTGGGCTCGATCATCCTGATGATCTCGTCACCGAAAGGTTTAAGGAACTGCATGGTGAACTCATCCCATTTTCTCCAACCCGGAGAAAATCTGTTCCAGGTTTCTCTCTGCTGATCCCTGATCTTTTCAAGCTGCGCTTCCATACCCTCAATTTTTTTAAAAGTTACCACGATTGTAAGAAAACACAATCAGGCGAACCGCCTCAGACCCTTATTCAGACTGCATTTTTGCCAGCAGTACGATCTGGCCAAGATGATAGGCATCGTGCTGAATGATACCATGGATCTGCTCGTAATAAGTCATATTATTGACGGGGTAGGTTTTTTCCAGTATCCCGTCATCCACCTGCTCAAGAAACTGGATCCATGCTTCCTGGGATGCCTGAAGGTTATCCAGTGTACGCAACCATGCCTGTTCCGACTGATCTGTCACGGCTGTGAAATAATTATTTTCCGGTGTTTTAATCACTTCACCCTGTACCCTTTTCAATACGTTTAGCCGCCAACTGACCAAGTGATTCACGATCTCCCAAATCGAATTCAGCCGCGGATGGGCTTTTTTGCCGGCTTTTTCCCAGGAAAGTTTTGACAGATTATCCATTATGGTCACTTCCAGCCAGGGGTGGCCATTGTACAATGCTTTGATCAGTCCGGAGATCCTCGCTGTTTCTTTCATAACCGGTGTTTAAACCGGAATTTAATCATTCCCAAGGTAATTCAAAGCGATCTGCATTGAGCGGAATGTGTACCGTTTTTTGATGTGGTGTCCGCCACTTCTGTGCAGGATATCGTTCAGAGTTTTTATTACTTTGAGAACGTAATTTCCTTTGTTGATCATCACACATTCCGCCAAAGCGGCGTAGGAAGCGTCAGTGATCTCGGAACGGGTTGCAATACCGGATTTATTCAGTGTTTCAAGCACCTGTGTTGCCCAAATCACAGGCACATGGGCAGCTTCGCAGATCCACATGATCTCTTCCTGGATCTCACTCAACCGCTCAAAACCAATTTCAACAGCCAGGTCCCCTCTTGCTATCATCACGCCAAATACTTCGTCCCGCATGCCCTGCATGATCAGCGCCGGCAGGTTCTTTACGGCGTCTGAAGTTTCAATTTTAATAATGATCGAAGGTCGCTTGTCGTAGGCAGAAAGCAAGGTCTGCAGATTCTCCAGATCACCGGCATTACGGACAAACGAATAACCCACAAGGTCTGCATGCTCGGCAACAAATGGCAATACACTGATATCATAAGGGGTCAGCGGCGGCAGCCTAAGTTCCGTATCCGGGAAATTCATTCCCTTGCCTGCGCGTAACAATTGTTTCCTGTCCGAAACCCTCTCTATTCTCAATTTGACTCCATACTTGTGCTTTTCCGAAACCGTAGCCTCTATGATGCCATCATCAAAAAGTATCCTGTTTCCTTTCTTCAATTGTTTGATCAGCCCATGCTCTTCGCAGCCAATTACTACATTTTCAGTGTGATCGGAAAGCACATCGTCCACCATGCAGATCTCCTGTTTTTCAGACAAGCTGATCCTGTCCACCAACTTACCGTTCTCCCTGATCACCGTTCTCATTTTCGGCCCGCCAAGATCCATATAGATCTTACAGGGCAGACCTGTACGTTCACTTGCCAGTTTCACCAGGTCAATCATGTTCAGCCAGGTTTCAGGATCGTCGTGGGCACAATTGATCCTGGCTATGTTCATGCCAGACTGTAGTAACTTCTTGATCAGCTGGTAGTCACTGGCAAACTGAGAATCAAAAGTGACCATGAGATATGGGATCTCATCGTCCGCTTTATTCCCAAACAGTTTATGACTGTTACTTCTTATCATCTCCCTGCCAAAATAATAATCGCATGGGGAGATCTCCTTCTGGTCTATATGCGCACCCAGTCTCTGCAGAATAGCCTGCAACTGCCTTAAAGTATGGGATTCACTGCTGGCCAGTGAAGACAATCCGGCAACATGCAGTTCATCCTGCAGGTCCCTGATGTCTTTACTTCTCAGGATGAGATAATGAAGAAGATTGCGCGCACTCAGGTACTGGCGTTCATGTAGCAGCGACAATTCATCACTCCTGCTGTTCACTGCAGCATGCATGTCAATAATGATCTTTGAAATGGCCTGCCTGATGGTGACGGGCTTTTCGGCGATAACTTGCATAATCAAACCTTAAGCAAATTTAGATCATAGTTATTGGGGTATACCATTCACAGCATATGACATTCATCATTTAAGGCATAAAAGAAATCAGTATTTACCATGCCTTGGATATTGTTTCTTAATTTAGGATCCCTAACAATTTGCCATGCTGAGCAAAACTGACCAGGCGAAATATTTGAATCGGGAATTGGCATCCATCAGAAAATTCCTTGTTGACCTGAAGAATGAAATGCCCGGCAAGAAAGAGATACACGATGTCAGGGTCAATATCAAAAAGATATTTGCACTTTCAGAACTGAACAAGATCCGTGGTTACCAGCCGGGAAACCTGCCTTTACTTGGAATGAGGTCTTTGTTCAAAACAACAGGTGCCGTGAGAAGCTCCCAGATCATCCTGAACAGCATGGAAAAATCGGGGCTGGAAAATAAAAAGATCAACGAATACCATAAAAAGATCGTCAAAACAAACACCAGGAAACTGACCGGTCAGGGACCCGCCCATCTGAAAATGCTGTTTGCGTTTCGCAATGAAATGACAGGGCAGAAATTACATCCACTTCAGACAAGCGAAGTCCTGCTCTACCATGATTTGAAATCGGATTACCTCAAGCAGGTATTCAATAGACCCCTGAACCGCGACTACCTTCATGAAGGAAGAAAACAGATCAAACATCTGCTCTATATCCAGGAAATGATACCGGCTTCATTGAAAAAACAACTGCCATTTTCCATGAAAAACCTGGAACAATTGCAGGACATGATTGGTAAATGGCATGACACCGTGATGTTTCTGGACTGCCTGAATGAATTCAACCCGGATAAAAAAAATCAAGGCCTGGGAGAACTGATCAAAAAAGAGAAGGAACAGTTTAACGGCATCAGTCTGTTCATGGCAGACAAAAACAATGCGATATTCATTTCATGATCCCCTGCCAACCTCAGATAAAATCTTTCAGAAAGACTATTAAAAGGACCATGATTCCAAGGACATGAACCATCAGCCAGGCCCTTTGAAAGAAAGGCCTTTTCGCAAAAGGTATTGCCTGGTCAAAAGGGTCAAAGATCAACGCAATCGCCAATGTAGCCATGGCCTGAGAAACATCTTGTGAAATGAGCAGGTAATAGAAGGCTAGCAACACAAAGGCGCCATACCCCACCCTGTTTAATCTTTTTGACAGAAATCTGCCCTTCGGAGCAACAGTCTCAATCATATACAATCATTTTTACTGATTAGTAACAAATACACCCGATTTGTTACACGTGGATCCGAAAAATTCAGGGCCAATCTCACTTTCCGCGCAGGCCAGCCAGTTGCACAGTGAAAGCATTAATTTTAACACATGACTCTCTATGAACAGCAGGCCATCAGGGAAATGCAACGCTGGCAGGTAAGAATGCAGCGGAAACCTTCCCTGATCAACCGTATGTCTAAAGGCATGCAGGACCGAATGAACAGGATGATCCCGGAAAAAATACACCGGGTGATCACTGAGGCCATCAGGCAAATGACGCGCGGACTGATCACTGGTGCGGGCATCATAACGCCTGCACCTCTCATCAATGCCTCTTTAGAAGATCGTGAGAAAAAAGTGTACGACAGGATCAGTTTCTACAGGAAAACCGCTGCTGTGGAAGGTGGTGTAACAGGAGCTGGCGGAATATTGCTGGGGCTCGCAGATTTTCCCCTCTGGCTCAGCATCAAGATCAAGATGCTGCTTGAGATTGCCGCTGCTTATGGTTATGATGTGAAAGACTCCAGGGAAAGGATCTTTATACTGCATATTTTTCAGCTGAGCTTCGCAAGCCAGCACCACAGGAACCAGGTTTATGCTGAATTGGAAAACTGGATCAGTGACGACAGTAAAAGGAATGAACAGCCGGATTGGAGAAAATTGCAGCAGGAATACAGGGATTATATTGATCTGGCCAAACTCATGCAACTGATCCCCGGTATTGGCGCCGCTGTGGGTGTATATGTAAATCACAAATTGACCAACCAGCTCGGCGAAACAGCCATGCAGGCTTACCGTATGAGAGAATACGGGCTTCCATAATCCTAAGGTCATAATCCGTTACCTTTAGTGATAATCAAGTTTCTATGAATAAGATCAGATGGGGCATACTCGGCTGCGGCAGAATTGCCGGAAAATTTGCATCAGACCTCCTGCTTGTTAAGGATGCTGAACTGGTGGCCGTAGCTTCCCGTTCCAAAGAAAAAGCCCTGGAATTTGCCAAAAAATATCCTGCACCCAATATTCATGGCTCTTATGAAGAGCTGGTTGCAGACGTAGAAGTTGATATTATTTACGTAGCCACACCACATTCGCATCACCATGAACATACCCTGTTATGTCTGAAGCACAACAAAGCGGTGCTCTGCGAAAAGGCTTTTGCGATCAATTCCCGCCAGGCTTACGAGATGATAACGGAAGCGCGTAGCCGAAATATTTTCCTGATGGAAGCACTTTGGTCTAAATTTCTTCCTCACTATAATATGGTGAAGGCGATGATATCGGAAGGCAAACTGGGAAAGCTGATGTCCATGCAGGCGAACTTCGGATTCAAACCGGTTGATCCGATTCCCCAAAGGATATTCGATCCGGCACTCGGTGGTGGCACACTGCTGGACATTGGCATTTACAATATATTTTTTGTTCATTCATTCCTGGGCATGCCCGATGAGATCCAGGCTTTCATGAAACCGGCATCAACAGGTGTTGACGAGCAACTGGCTGTACAGTTCTATTACAGGAACGGGGCGTTGGCGCAGATGCTTTCCAGTTTCAGTTCAAACCTGGCTACAGAAGCTGACATAGCCGGTGATGCCGGAAGGATCAGGCTGCTCAGCAGGTTCTATGAGCCATCCACCACCATACATTATTACCCGGGTAAAATTGACAGTCTTGAAGCCATTCCTTTTTCAAAAGAAGGCGGCTGGGGATATCAATACCAGGTGCGGCATGTGCATGAATGCCTGAAACAAGGCCTGGCGGAAAGTCCAGTTATGACCCACAAAGATACACTGGAGCTGATGGAGCTGATGGACAGGATCAGGAAGATCGTGGGGATACATTATAATGCAGATAAACTAGATAGGTAGAGAGTAAGAGAGGCAGAATTCTCTTTTCTGCCTCTCTGCCTCTCTTACTCTCTTTCTCTTTAATTAGAGACCTGCACGTTTACGAAGTTCAGCAACCGAAATCGTCATCGGCCTGCCCACCTGCCTGCCATTCCGGTAAGAAACGATCCTCAATTGTTCCGCGTCTTTTGGCACAGTAACGGGTGCTGTATATTTCGGATAATAATTATCAGGGAAGGAATTGTCAAAACTGTAATAAACATCCACGCCGTCGATTTCAGTATTCAATTGCACTTCCACACCGTTTGCACCCGCTTTTGAAGCTTTGATATCCGGCTCATACATAGCCGGGGAATATTTTGTTCCCGCCATTGTCAACCGCGCAAGTTGATCTTCCACCCTGGTTATAAAATCAGACCAGTTCCTGGACGACTTGGGCGACCATACCGCTTCGGACAATGCCAGGCCCCGGGGCCATGTCATGTACTGCAGTTGACGCAGATTATACACCTGCTCAGTCCAGAGATTGCCCTGCCCACCTTTAATAAATTTCGGATCTACTCCTTCCGGTATCGGTTCAAAGCTGTACACTTTCTTCATCCTTAAACTGGCATATACTTTAGGCTCCATGATTTCGTCTCCCTGCATATAGTCCAGGTAAACAAAATCCTGTGGCGTCATCACTACCTCATGCCCCATCTTCGCCGCTCTTGCACCACCTGACATTCCGGAAACACCAGCCTGTCCACCCCTCCAGCTCATCACTGCAGCACCGGGAGTAAGCCCGCCATCAAGAATTTCATCCCACCCTATCATTTTCTTTCCTTTTGAATTGATGATCTTGTTGACCCGTGTGACAAAATAGGCCTGCACTTCATCCAGGTTCTTCAGTTTTTCCTTTTGCATCAGCGCTTTGATCTCGGCGCTTTTTTCCCAGAAATTGCGTGCAGTTTCGTCTCCGCCCATATGGATATATTCAAACGGAAACAACTGGGCTATTTCCGTGAATACCTTATCCAGGAATGTATATACTTTTTCACTGGCCGGGTTAAGTGTATTATCGATCAATCCGTAAAAATGCCCTTTAGGAGGCCATTCCATGAATTTCTCCCCTGAGTTTACATAGTATTTCCCCGGGGTGGAAACAAGCTCAGGATAAGATGCAATGGCTGCAAGACTATGCCCCGGCACATCGATCTCCGGCACGATATTCACGAACCTGTCTTTCGCATACTGTACCAGTTCTGAAATATCCTCCTGTGTATAGAATCCGCCATAATCGCGGGGTTCAGTGGAATCGGGTTTGGAGAAAGTACCGAAACGGCCTGTTTTCTTCACATTCCATGCGCCTACTTCTGTAAGTTTCGGAAGAGATTTGATCTCGATCCTCCATCCCTGGTCGTCTGTAAGATGAAAATGCAGTATGTTGTACTTGTACTTCACCATATCATCAATATATCTTTTCACCTCCTCTTTATTGAAAAAGTGTCGTGATACATCAAGCATCAATCCCCTCCATCCAAAACGGGGATAATCAGTGATCTCAACAGCGGGGGCCTGCCATTGTATATTTTCGGCCTTCACCATTCCTTCTATTTCATCAGGCAGGAGTTGTTTGAATGTTTGAACACCATAAAAAAGTCCGGCAGCAGAATTCGCTGTGATGGTAGTGATGGTTTCATTTACTTTCAGGTTATAGCCTTCATTACCCAGTTTGGGATCCAGGTTGGCATTGATGTTTAGTGTGATGTTTCCCAGGCCAGTGGTCATAATGCCGGAAAGCACAGGGATCTTGTAGCCCGTGACCCTGGACAGTTGCTGGGCGAGCTGCTCTGCAACCCGGCGGGCATCAGTATTATTCGCTGGATAACTGATCCCCGAATTGGGATTCAGTTTAAAATACCCCTGACCGGTTTTTATTTCAACGGGTTGGGGAATAATGTTGATCTGGGCCAGGACTGCATGAGTGGAAATCGCGACAAACAGGAGAACAATGACTATTCTTTTCATATTCGTTGGGTAAAGGGATAAAGTTAGTTAAAGCAGGTCACTTGTAACAGGTTGCAGGTTGCAGGTTGCAGGTTGCAGGCTGCAGGTTGCAGGATGAAAAAATGATCTATTCTGTATCCTGTATCCTCTATCCTACACCTTCTATCCTGCATCAAAATGCGTATTTTACGTTAAATTTTTCCAACATATGATCCGCTTGCTTGTACCTACCGATTTCTCTGAAACCTCCCGCAATGCGGTAGCCTATGCGCTGGATATGGCAGAGTTCATCCCGCTGAGCAGGGTAATCCTTTTTAACAGTTTCGACAAACTGGCAGCGGGATCCGATGGGACTCCGTTGTTTAACGACCCCTCCATGCGCCGGAATATTTCCCTGGCCGCACTGGAAAACCTGGGGAACGGCATCTTATTAAACAGGAATATCGACGTGAAACTGATGGCTGAGGAGGGCTCACTGACGGATAACCTGGAGAAACTCGTGGAGACTGAGCACATTGACATTGTAGTGATGGGCATCAACGGGGCCACCAGGATGGAACAGATCATGATCGGCAGCAGTACCCTGGGCGCGATTAGCCGGCTGAATTGCCCGGTTCTGGTGATCCCGCCGCTTGCCAGGTACAACAGGATCAGAACCGTGGTATATGCCAGTGACATGAAGAATGTAGCTGAGACAACTCCGGTGAAAACGCTAAAAAAGATCCTGGACCTGTTCAATCCCAGGATCTATGTGGCAAATGTTGATATTGAACACTATGTGGAGATCTCAGAGGATTATAAGCGGGAAAAGGCCGAAATGGACAAATTGCTGGAGGGATTTGAACCCGAATACGCTTTTATCCGTTTGTATGATTTCGCTGAAGCAATCCACCAGTTCGCTACAGACCGGAAAGCTGATCTGATCATCACCGCTCCTAAAAAGCACGGTTTCCTTGAAAAGATATTTGCTACCAGTCATACAGAAAAGCTGGCTTATCATACCCATATTCCGTTACTTGCATTGCAAGAATGACCATACAAAACAGTAAAATGAAAAAGATCTTAGCAGTCCTGGCCCTTATCGTAGCCGTACAAGCCCAGGCACAGAAAGTTGTGAGCAAAGCCATCGTGACCACAAAAACCGAAATGGAATTCCCTGAGCAGAATCAACCTGCAGGGGGAGACGACGGAGGGAACCGCATGATGATGCCACGCGATATGGAATTGACATCCACCATATTTTTTAAAGATGACCAGACCAAGGTGGAGACCGCCTCTGATTTTGGCAAGAACTATGTTTTTATTGACAGGAAGGCCAAAAAAACCACTACCCTCATGGAAGTGATGGGTAAGAAACAAGGATTCTGGTCATCAGACGAAGACCAGGCCAAGATGCAGAAAAGAATGGATTCCATCCGGGCCGCCAGGGCAGACTCCCTGAAACAACTGGGTATCACATTTGCTCCGCCTGCAGAACCGGAGATCACCTACACGGAAGAAAAGAAAAAGATCGCCGGCATGGAATGCAAAAAGGCCATCATCAAAACCAAAAACCAGCGTGGTGAAGTGAATGAAACAGCAGTATGGTATACCCCTGAATTTGTGATGGCAGAAGGTTTCAGTCTCACCAACCAGGGCAGTGGCGGGATGAGGATGATGGGTTTCAATCCTTCCGGAATTGAAAAGATCAAAGGATTCCCGATGGAATACGAGATCGTGAGGCAGAACGGGATGAGGATCCATATGACAGTGACCAAAGTGCAGCTTGATGCAAACATTGACGACAAGACCTTCGAAATACCCAAAGGTTATGATATCAAGCCCATGTCTGAAATGCAGAACCAGGGCGGTCGTATGATGATGAGGATGGGCGGAGGCAACTAAGATGACGCTTGCCGTTCTCACGCTTACCAGGTATCCTTCGCTGTATATGATCACTGCCCTGCATAGCATGCTGCTGTTCAGGATCCCGCTGATCACTAACAGAAGGATCAGCTTCTTTAAACTGCTCGGCTGTGGACGCAGCGGCAGTTTCGACCTGCGCCCCGACTGGAACCAATATGGCATATTCACCGTAAGCGAGGCTGAACATATTTTCCCGTTTAGCCATGACCGTTATGAACAATGGAAGCATGATTACTACGGAAGTTTCATTTCCAAATGGTGGCAATTCTTCAGGTGTGAAACCTGGACCATTATCCTGGAACCTGTTCTCTCCCACGGCTCATGGGCAGGGGTTGAATTATTTCCAAAAGCAAAAAACAACAACACTGAAGGTCCGGTAGCTGTGCTTACCCGGGCAAGCATCCGGATCTCTAAAGCACATGATTTCTGGAAAAACGTGAATCCCGTGCAGGCGCAAATGGCCGATGCAGAAGGTTTGATGTTCTCTGTTGGCATCGGCGAAATGCCTTTTTTAAAGCAGGCTACTTTCAGCATCTGGGAAGACGCTGAAAAGATGAAAAAATTCGCCTATAATATGCAACAGCACCGTGATGTTATTGCAAAAACCAGGAGCCGGGACTGGTACAGTGAAGAAATGTTTACACGGTTCAGACCGCTCGTACAGGCTGGAGCACTCAAGGGGGTGAGCCCAGATTTAGGAATTTGATGAATGTACCCAATGTGACATTTCGAGTGTGCATTTAATTCATTTCCCACATTCCACCACATTGACCACATTGATCACATTCATTAATTTTCCTTCCCTCGGTCATTTGTAGTATTTTGGCGGCAGCTAGATGTTATGAAGAATATTAAACTGATAGAAGTTCCTTCAGAAATTGGAGCAGGCACCCGCGGGGCCAGTTTAGGCGTGGATGCGATCAAGATCGCAGCCCTTGATTTCATGAGCAATTTTTTCATCCACTTCCCTTCCGAAAAAGTGCCCACCGAAAACAAACTCCTGTTTGAACCCATTGAATCACCATTTGCCAAAAGGATCGGCGGTGTAACCACCATGTACGAAAGGGTGAGCAAATCGATCCAGGAGAGCCTGAAGAGTGGATTTTTTCCTGTTGTGTTAAGCGGCGATCACAGTATTGCCGGTGCAACCATTGCCGGCATCAAAATGGCAAAACCCGAATCAAAACTGGGTGTGATCTGGATCGACGCGCATGCTGATCTGCATACTCCTTACACCACGCCCTCCGGTAACCTGCATGGCATGCCGCTCTCAGTTTCCATTGCAGATGACAATATTGAATGCCAGGTCCACGAAGTGGAAGAAAACACGGCGAAGCAATGGAACAACCTGAAGAATATCGGGAATATCTGCCCGAAAGTTTTGCCGGAAGACATTGTATTCATCTCGCTGCGCGATTTTGAAAAAGAAGAAAAATTCCTGATCGAGAAATATGGCATGAAGGTGTTCACCACCAGTGAAGTAAGAAGAAAAGGACCTGAAAACATAGTACGTTCTGTTGTAAGATACCTGTCTGACTGCACAGATATTTATGTGAGTTTTGATGTGGATTGCCTTGATGCAGGCATTACCAAGGGAACAGGCACCCCGGTAGAGAACGGACTCAGGGAAAGGGAAGCAGAAGACCTCGTGTCCAAATTCATGCAGATGAGGAAAGTCTGCTGTTTTGAAATTACTGAGGTCAATCCCACCCTTGACCGGGAAAACCTTATGGCAGAGATCGCTTTCAACATCTTGCAGAGAAGCGTGAACATTTTGCTGATGAACTGATATGAAAAACTACAAGAATGACCTGTTCCTGAACAGGATCAAACATTTCGCATTCCGGTTCATGCCCTGGCTGGTAGAAGTAAAAGCCTATTGCGGGAAATACGACCTTTTCTTCATCTTCCATAAAGGCGATGGAATTGGCGGCGATATCGCATATAAATACGGAGTATATGCCGAAGACTATGTCAACTGTTACATGAACAAACACCTTGATCTGAAAAAAGGCGGACTCATGCTTGACATTGGGGCAAACATAGGCTGGTACAGCCTGGTTATGTCAAAAGGTGCAGCTCTTGATATATATGCTTTCGAACCTGATCCGCATAATTTTCAATGCCTCACAAGGAATATCATCAATAACAACATCAAAGGGGTTCATCCATTTCAGGTAGCGGTGGCGGACAGGGAAACAAAAATGAAACTGCACCTGTACAAAACATATAATACCGGCCGTCACTCACTGATCGATCATGGCAAGACAGGAAAATTTGTAGAAGTGGATACGATATGTATCGATGCTTTCATGAAAAAACATGGTCTGTCAGGCAGGATTGTTGAACTTTACAAAATTGATATTGAAGGTTTTGAAATGGCCGCATTCAGGGGATCGATGGAAACCCTCAGTAAAACACGTTTTGTATTCAGCGAGTTCACGCCAGAGATCATGAGATCTATCAATGAAGATCCTGCACAGTTTATCGACCTGTTTGAGAAACTTGGTTTTTCAGCCTATATCATCAGAAATGAAGAACACGCTGAAAGAGCAGACCATGATACATTGAGGGCCTACAAAGAAGGGGTACATAACATACTCTGGTCAAGAACTGATATTCCTTAATCACCGTTGAGCACTTTTTCCAGACCTTCTTCAAAGGGCAACGGTTCAAAACCCAGCGCCCGTTTTGCTTTGTCAATGATAAATGGTGTTTTCAATGGCCTGGTTGCTGGCTGGGAAAATACTGAGGCGTCAACTTTTGTGATCAGTCTTTTATCAAGACCCAGGCGATCCGCAACAGCAATGGCCATCGCCCAGGGAGATAATGCATCCTTTCCTGAAATATGCCAGGTACCGGTCATTTCCCTTTCTGCAATCACCAGCAGTGCACCAGCCAGGTCAGCAGCATAGGTTGTTGTTCTGACCTGGTCACTCACCACTTTGATGGGCCTGTTATTTTCAAGTTCAGTTTTAACCCAGGAGATCATGTTGGAACGGGTACCTGAAATCACATTTCCATAAACAAGGGCTGTTCTTACAATGGCCCATGCGTAAGAATAGGATTTTACCTTTTCCTCAGCCATTAATTTTGTCTTTCCGTAAAAGTTAACCGGTGCCGGTATGGAACTTTCGTCATAAGGCCCGTCATTACCCGAAAAAATAAAATCAGTGGACAGGTGAACAAAGAAAGCCCTGCTGAGCGATGACGCCTGCAGCAGATTTTCTGTTCCCTCCACATTCACTTTCAAGGCATCTTCCCTGTTCAGTTCACAATGGTCCGGTTGAGCCTGGGCTGCTGAATGGATCACCACTGATGGTGAATATGTTTGAAAAACGGCCTGCACCTGATCTTTATCGGTGATATCCATGCTGACATAAACGAAATGATGCTGTGGCAGTCTGCAGGGGCCTTTTCCCGTGATCACCACCCGCCCTTTCCAGGAACCCAGTATTCTGAAAACATATTGCCCTACCAGTCCGTGAATTCCTGTTATCAGCAACGTCTTTTCATTCATATTTGAAAATTAATTATTTAGGAGTTTTTTTGAACAAAACCTGAATTGGTGGGCCCCCGATATTCAGATTTCTGGAAAGCATCTTATCTTCACGCACCTTTTCAGCTGGAATTGTGTATTTTTGACACTTAAATTAGTTAATACTCAACGATTTAGCCTGCTGAAAACAATTGCCAATTCAATTGGAATGAATAAAAAAGTCAGCAAGATAGGTGTTCTTACTTCCGGCGGCGACGCCCCGGGGATGAATGCCTGCATACGTGCGGTGGTCCGCACCGGAATTTTCGAAGGATATGATGTTTATGGTATCATGCGCGGTTACCAGGGCATGTTGGACGACGACATTCACAAGATGGAGTCCAGG
The DNA here is from genome assembly GCA_024640385.1 of Sphingobacteriales bacterium. GTDB lineage: Bacteria > Bacteroidota > Bacteroidia > Chitinophagales > Chitinophagaceae > Pollutibacter. Next base: position 246 of record JAHEFC010000061.1, on the reverse strand, counting down.
AGTGTTGCCAATATCATTCAGCGTGGCGGCACCATTTTAAAAACAGCCAGGTGTAAAGATTTTTTCCAGTATGAAGGAAGAAAAAAAGCCTATGAGAACCTCAAGAAAAGAGGGATCAATGGTTTAGTGATCATAGGTGGTGACGGATCTTTCAAGGGGGCACAATTATTTTCCAACGAGTTTGATATTCCATGTATAGGTATTCCCGGCACTATTGATAAAGACATTGCCGGAACAGATTTCACT
>JAHEFC010000345.1 GCA_024640385.1 Sphingobacteriales bacterium | reverse complement strand
TGAGCAGGTGCTGCAGTTCCGGATGAATATCACAGGTTCAGAGGGAACGGTATCGAATATTAAAATGCAATTTGATAATTACAGGGAGATGTTGTTGCCATTAACCCTGAAAGCAGGGGAAAGCCTGGTTTGCGATGGAACGGAGACCATCAGGTTGTACGACAAGAATGGAAAGCCTAAAGGCATCTTCAAATTGCAATCAGCTCCCCCACTGATATCGGCCGGGCAGCATAACATCATCATTGATTCAGGATTTGAAGGCGATGACCCTCCTAAGATCGAAGTTCAGTTCAAGGGGGTGAATAGCAGGGAGACTGTTCAGATAAGCGCAGCGCCTGGAGGAAACTGAACTCATATAATTAATATATTTATCTAAATAGCAAGTCAAATGCCTTCAATAAGAATTTCGTTTTCGCTGCTTTTTTCTTCTCTGGTCCTTTTTGCCTGTAAACAAAAAGATGCCGTATCTGAAGATGCCAGGATCACACTCATGGATACTGCCAAAACAGTTGCACTGGCGAAAACAATTGAATCTGGTGTTACTCCCAAACTTGCAGAAGGGCTAACGCTCAAACTCTGGGCCATTGATTCGCTGGTGGCTGATCCCGTGTCCATAGACATTGACGACCAGGGGAGGATCTATTATACCAGGACCAACAGGCAGAAGAATTCAGAGTTTGATATCCGTGGTCACCAGGATTGGGAGATCGCTTCTATCAGCCTGTCCAGTGTGGAAGAGAAGCGCGCGTTTCTGCATAAAACCCTTGCTCCCGAAAATAGTGACAAGAACAAATGGCTGTCAGATCTGAACGGCGACAGTTCGCACGATTGGAGAGATATGACGGTTACCAAGGAACATGTATACAGGGTAGAAGATGTGAATGGGGATGGGGTAGCAGATAAGTCGCAATTGGTGGTGGAGGATTTTAATGATGAAACCACTGATGCGATGGGCGGGGTATTGAAACATGGAGATGACCTGTTTGTGGCGATCGGTCCTGATCTGTGGCGGATCAAGGAAAACAAGCAGGGCATTGCTTCTTCCAAAACATCGATATCGCATGGGTACGGGATTCATATTGGTTTTAGTGGTCACGGTATGTCGGGCCTGGAAGTTGGGCCGGAAGGAAAGATCTATTGGCAGATCGGGGACATCGGATTTTCCGGTACGGGGCCTGATGGGAAGAAATGGGATCATGCCAACAGTGGTGTGATTGTTCGTGCCAATCCAGACGGGAGTGATTTTGAAGTATTTTCTTATGGCAACAGGAATACGCATGAGTTTGTTTTTGACGAATATGGTAACCTGATCAGTGAAGACAATGATGGTGACCATCCAGGCGAAAGTGAACGAATAGTTTATGTAGTGAATGGTGCCGATATAGGATGGAGAACCAACTGGCAGTTTGGTAAATATCGTGACCCGAATAACAATACCTACAAAGTATGGATGGACGAGAAGATGTATGTACCAAGATGGGAAGGGCAGGCTGCCTATATTCTGCCCACCATTAAAAATTTTGTCAATGGTCCAACTGGCATGTTGTATAATCCGGGTACAGCATTGGGCCCGGAGTATAAGAATTCATTTTTCGTTGTGGAGTTTGTGGGCAACCCTGCAAAATCCGGCATTCATGCGTTCACGCTGAAGCCCAAAGGGGCGTCATTTGATTTTGTGCAATCGAAGATGATCGTTGGCGGCGTGTTGGCAACGGGGATTGATTTTGGGCCCGATGGTGCCATGTATATGGGTGACTGGATCGACGGCTGGGGCACCAAGAACTATGGCCGTATCTGGAAGCTGGATGTGAGCAATCCAGACTGGAGTATCCGAAAAAATACAGAGCAACATATCAGGGCTGATTTTAAAACCTATAAAGATGATGCACTGAAAGATCTGCTGAAACATGCGGATATGCGTGTACGTCAGAAGGCTCAATTTGAACTGGCCACCCGGGGCGATAAAGGATTGGAGATATTCAAAGCTACCTTGGCAGACAGAACCCATCAGTTGGCCAGGGTACATTCCATCTGGGGCATCAGCCAGTTTGCGAGAGCGGATATCAAGAATGGCGCTTTGCTGGTTCCTTACCTGAAAGATGCCGATCCTGAGATCAGGGCACAGGCCGCGAAGTGGATAGGTGACGTGCGTTATAAAGGTGCGGGTGATCAGTTGATAGCGATGCTCAAAGATGAATATAGCAGGGCGAAGTTTTTTGCAGCGGAAGCATTGGGAAGAACTGAGTATGCACCGGCAGTGAAACCTCTCATTGAGATGCTGGCTGCGAATAATGATGAAGACAATTATCTGCGCCATGGGGGAAGTCTTGCATTGACCCGCATTGGCCAGTCGGCACCCCTGGTGGCATTATCGGCACATCCTTCACGTGCTGTGCGCATTGCGGCAGTAGTGGCATTAAGGAGAATGCAGGATCCCGGGATCAGGATTTTTCTGAAAGATGCGGATGAATTCATCGTAACAGAAACAGCGAGAGCGATCAATGATGATCATTCTATAAAGGATGCCTTACCTGATCTTGCCAATGCCCTGGGAGATCATCGTTTCAGTAATGAGGCATTTGTAAGAAGAGCGATCAATGCAAACCTTCGGGTAGGAACAGAGCAGTCGATGCAGAATCTGCTTGGATATATCAGTTTTGAAGGTGCGCCGGTGGCCATGCGAAATGAAGCGATCGATGCGTTGAGTACCTGGGCCAAGCCTTCTGTGCTGGACAGGGTTGATGGAAGATTCCGTGGCGAGATCACCAGGCCGTTGGAACCTGTACAGAAAAATTCTTCAGAGCTGCTGATCAAACTGATGGCGAATAAAGATGCTGCTATTCGGGTACATTCAGCCAGGGCACTGGGAAAACTTCAGATCGATGGGGCTGCCGAAACGCTATTGGCTAATCTAAAAAAAGATCCTTCACCAGAGGTGAGGATTGAATCCGTTGAAGCTTTATCTAAATTGAAGGGAGCAAAAATGGACGAGGCCATTAAGCTTGCCATTGGTGATAAGGAGAAAAGCGTTCGTGTAGTGGGCCTTGATCTTCTTCGCAGTTCACAGTTATCGAAAGAATTGATGGTGAGTTTGCTTGATGATGTGATCAGGAACCGAACACCTGAAGAAAAACAGGCAGCGATCACAACATTGGGTAGTTTGCCGCTGGCCAATACAGAGAAAGTTTTCGTGGGTTTGCTTGACCAGATGCAAACGGGTAAACTTCCAAAAGAAGTCCAGTTTGAATTATCTGATGCGATCGATTCAACGGGTTCCGCGGCATTGAAAGAGCGATTTACAAAGCTTAGTGCCAATTCTTCACCGGACTCACTTAAGGCGGCTTATGCCGGTGCTTTGCTTGGCGGTGATCCAAGGAGGGGTGGAGCAATATTCTGGAGTAATTCTTCCGCTCAGTGTGTGAGATGTCATGCTATTGATGATTATGGCGGAAATGTAGGTCCGAAGTTGAATGGTGTGGCTGACAGATTAAAGCGGGAACAATTGCTGGAAGCCCTGATAGAACCGAGTGCAAGAATTGCACCGGGGTTTGGCATAGTGACCTTGGAGTTAAAGAACGGCCAGAAGGTCAACGGAATCCTTCAGCAGGAAAAACCTGAAGGGTATGTGATGAAAGTGGGGGATAAGGCTGACACACTGATCCGTAAAACAGAAGTGGCCAACCGGATCAATTCACCATCCAGTATGCCGCAGATGTATTTGTTGCTCAGCAAGAAGGAGATCAGGGATGTGGTGAGTTATCTGGCCACTTTAAAAGCCGATTAGTGAAATCAAAAGAATGATCAACTATTATAACATTCCCGGGCTGGGTAATTCCGGCCCGGAACACTGGCAAACCTATTTTGAATCGCAGATTGAAGGTTATAAAAGAATAGAACAAAAAGAATGGGATGTACCGGTTTGTGAAGACTGGATCTCAACCATCAATCAGCGTTTGACGGGACAGGACCTTTCAAACGTTGTATTGGTTGGCCATAGCCTGGGATGCGCTACCATTGCGCATTTTGCTGCTAAGTATGGAAAGCAGGTCAGGGCTGCATTGCTTGTAGCACCCAGTGACCTTGAGGCTCCCGCATATACTTTCCCGGCGGTAGGGTTTGATCCGATCCCATTACAAAAGATCAATTTTAAAACCATTGTTGTTGCCAGTTCAAATGATCCCTGGGTATCACTGGAAAGGGCAAGGTATTTTGCTGAATGCTGGGGAAGTGATATTATTGATATAGGTGAAGCCGGTCATATTAATGCGGCATCCGGGCACGGAGAATGGGTAGAGGGACTTGAGATCTTAAAAAGTTTATAATAATAGCAGGATGAATATTGCTCTTTGGGCTTCGCAGATGATACTGGCTTTGGTATTTGGAATTGCAGGGTACATGAAATCAACGCAACCGCTTGACAGGCTACAAAAGCAGGGCATTAACTGGGCGGAAAGGGTTCATCTTAGCCTGGTTAGAATAATTGGACTGGCGGAATTACTTGGTGCTGCAGGACTGATCCTTCCTGCCGCCCTGAATATATTACCGATACTAACACCGCTTGCGGCTGTTGGTCTTGCAGTGATCATGGTGTTCGCGATCATCCATCATATCCAATACAAAGAGTGGAAAGCGGTAGTATTCAATCTTGCATTAATGGCCATGGCGGCTTTTATAGCCTATGGAAGAATA
>JAHEFC010000344.1:2738-4696 GCA_024640385.1 Sphingobacteriales bacterium | reverse complement strand
CCGTTATGGGCCAGTGAAATTTCGCCGGGCTGCGGGATCGATCCGCCGCCGACCAGTGCCATATCACTGATCGAGTGATGCGGCGATCGGAATGGTCTTTTTGAGACCAGGGTACTGTTCTCTTTCAGTTTTCCGGCAACACTGTGTATTCTTGTAGTCTCTAGTGCCTCCGCCAGCGAGAGCGGAGGAAGTATGGAAGGGAATCGTTTTGCCAGCATGGTCTTCCCTGCACCAGGCGGACCAATTAGTATGGCATTATGTCCGCCTGCAGCAGCGATCTCCAAAGCTCTTTTGATATTTTCCTGGCCTTTCACATCGGCAAAGTCACCGTCATGTTCTTCCTGGGCCAGAAAGAACTCTTCCCGTGTATTCACTATTGTTGGCAGTAAAGAATTACAACCGGATAGAAAGAACTCGATGACTTCAGTAATATGACTTACTCCATATACGTTCAACGAATTGAGAATGCCCGCTTCTCTCGAATTGGATCTTGGCAGTAACAAGCCTGCAAATCCTTCTTTGCGTGTTTGCATGGCAATGGGCAGGGCCCCTTTGATTGGCCTGACAGAACCATCCAGTCCCAGTTCACCCATCATCACATATTTTTCCAGGTGTTCCGTATGGTCAAGCTGTCCGGAAGCAGCGAGTATTCCAATCGCAATGGGTAGGTCAAATGCTGTTCCTGATTTCCTGATATCTGCCGGCGCGAGGTTAACAACGATCTTGGTTCTGGGCATATGATACCCGATCGATTTAATGGAGCTTTCAATTCGTTGAAAGCTTTCCCTGATCGCATTATCTGGCAGGCCAACGATGAAATACATTCTCCCCGTTGGTGTCCAACTCACTTCAATGGAAATGGTTGTTGCATCTATCCCGTACACCGCACTGCCAAAAGTTTTCACCAGCATGGCATGAAGGTACTATGGCCATGCAGGCATGAAAAAGTGGGTATGCTCAAATTATGGGAAGAAAAAAACACGATCCGGCGATAAAAAAACCGGCTGGACTCAAATACAGATCTGAAACAGACAAAGCCATCTCCAAAGAAATCGAGATGGCTCTAACTTGTTTATTTAATGCTTTAGCCGGCTAATATGTTAACCGGCCAGCACACTAAAAAGGGGCCGTCTCATTTTTTGAGACAGCCTCTTTGGGGGATCATTCCATTCAATCATTCTTATCAATAACGCTATTCGAGTATGCCAGTATCTTCTTTACATTTTCACCCACCTTGATCCCCTGTATTTTACCGGATTCTATCGAAGGTCGATAGTGGATGCCGCCATATAACCTGGATAGGCCCGCTTCAGTTCCGGCCTGTTCAAGACTGGAATAATTTCTGACACCCATTCCCAGGCTTTCATAGGTGTGATCAGCAAATGCATAATTGCTGCCGAATACAGATTCCAGTGCATAGGCTGCAGAAGAAGAGATCGTAGCATGTGCCGCCAGGTATTCAGGATGGGGAGGCGTTGAAATAAATGGGCTCCATGCAGCATCTCCCATGTATTTCCTGATATAAGTAACTGGCCGCACCTGGTGAAACTGGTATTTGGATTTCCAGCAACTGATCGTTGATTCATTCATTGTTACACCCAGTGCCAGGTAAGCGGTTGCTGCTTTCATTAACGGCGTGCTTTCTTTCAGCAGGATCTGCCTGAGGATATTGAACCAGTGGCCGAACGCTGATACCAGTTTTCCATTTGGTGCATCATCCCAGAAACCCGCAATGGATTTTTGTTCGTTGGTCAGGCCAAGTGAAACCTGGTGCACTTCCTTTACCATCTCGTAAAAAGGACTGCCGGGATGCGATGAAAAACTGACCGGTGCTGCCGGTTCAACATTGGCGATGCTTCCTTTCAGGATGGTCCGGTTGTTGCCCCAGCCCGGCACAGCCGCTCCGGCGAATGCGGGAGGCGTGGGTTCCCAGTAACCTTCACCCAATGGAGTGTAAG
>JAHEFC010000344.1:0-2728 GCA_024640385.1 Sphingobacteriales bacterium | reverse complement strand
GCACCATCCTGTTTGCTCCATTCAATCACGGCGTTAGCTATCTCTTTTCCATAATTCACGGACGCTTCCACGTTGAAATTTTCCCTGGCTTCCTCTTCGTATTTGTTTTTGTATACTGCTTCCAGCGAATCTATGAGTTGGGTGTTCACCAGTTTTGCTGCATAGAAATACCTCAGCATCTGGGCGATCGCAGCATTGGCCGATGCAGGATAAAAAATATGATTAGAAGCAGGTGCCATGGGCAGCTGGATCGCACCATTCAGTGCCGGCGCCATGGACCTGAGTTTCCTGTCACCATTGACCAGTGATTCGTACAGTGCTACACCAGTATAGGAAAAATGCCTGGAAAAAGCAGGATGTGTAACACCGGTTGTGTTTTTGATCAGCCGGATATGAACCCCGATCCAATCCGTGATCAACTGTGAGGACTGATGTTCCAATTGGGACCTGCTATTGGGTTCAAAATGTTTGGTGCAGGAATTGAATATGACCACGGCTGTAAGTACAGCCAATAAGAGTTTTTTCATATAATGTGTTTGAAGGTCTTTAAATGATTTATTTTTTTTCTGCAATGAATAGTAAGAAGCTGTTCTGCAGATGGAACATATCTTCGGTTACGCGATAGGGTTCCAAGGCATTGGCGATAACATGCTGCACCCTGTTTTCAGTGACCTGGTTCATTGCCGCAGCTGCAGGTCCTGTTCCCATAAAACTCCTGATACCATCTTCTTTGCTATAATACAGGAAGGGGCAGTTGACCCTTGACCTGTAAACGAGTTTTAATCCAAGGGATTCACAGATCCCATCAATTTTTCCGTCTTCAGATAAAGCAAAGGGGCCCGGTGTGCCCGCTGGTGGTGGGGGCAGCAGGGTGGAAATGGCTTTTAACACATGGGTTGCATCACTCATGTCAGGTTTATCCCAGATGCCAATGACAATGCGGCCACCTTTTTTCAATACTCGTTTTGCTTCAGACAATGCGCCAGTGAAGTTTCCGGCATACTGGAAGGAATTGAAGCCGGTAACAACGTGAAAACTTTCGGCGGCAAAGGGCAGCGTTTCCAGGTCTTCTTCCAGGAAGCTGTTCTGCGGATTGCGTTCACGGGCAATTTCTAAAAGCCCGGGAGCTGCATCAATGCCGATCACCTGTGCGCCCGTGTTGATGGCCATGTGGCTGAACATGCCAGAACCACAACCGGCATCGAGCATCATGCAGGTTTCGTCCAGGTTGAGTTGCTCAAGGGTTTTCTTGTAAAGAGGGAGAAAGAAAGGCTCAAAAAATTTTGACCAGTATTGTGGTGCCACGCTCCACAGTTTTCCCTGAATTTCTTTAGTACTCATTTGAATAGTTTTTTAATGATGAATTGATAACACCACAAAACTATCTTAGCGATCCCGCCTGGGATTTGCTGTAAAGTCCAGAAATATGACTCTGAGGTTCAGGAAACTAACGTTGCTTCAGCATGGCAGGGCTATAGCCAAAATAGTTGCGGAAAGCCCGGCTGAAATGGGAAGGACTTTCGAAACCAGCCTCGAATGCAGCTTCTGACACTGTTTTTTTCTGATTGGTCAGCAGGTGCATGGAATGATTGAGACGTTTTTCCATCAGCCATTTGCCAGGAGTAGTTCCAAAGATCTTTTGAAAATCCCTTTTGAATGCGGAGAGGCTGCGGTTTGACAGGCGTGCGAATTCTTCAAGCTTCAAATTGAAGCAGAAATTATCTTCCATGATGGTCTGCAAACTCACCGAATGTGGTTCATTCAGCAAAGAACTGAAGTAGGATAAGAGCTCAGCATTATTGGGATTTTCTGCAAGTGTGAGGATCAGTTCACGGAATTTCAATTCCAGCAAAGATGGGTCAGGTTTTTTATCGCCTGAAAAATGGGGCATCATGGAATGAAAAAAAGCACTGACTGAAGCATTGTTATCTATCGGTATAATCGGGTCAAATTTTTTACCTGGTTTATAGAGCGGTGTTTTTCTGGATTTCAATACCTCGCGAATGAAATCATCAGGCAGAAAAAACATGACCAGGCAGAACCGCGTATCGAAGAACTGCTCTACAATAGCCGCGCCTTTTCTTACCAATACACATTTGTCTTTGGTGAGATCGTAAGAGCCATGCGCGGTATGCCAGATCTTCCGGCCTTCAATAACATAGATGATATAGTTAAAATGACTCCAGGCATCGGCGAACTTTGTTTCCAGCGGACAATCGTATTTGGAAATCAGTGCATCTCCGCAGCTCAGTTGCCGGAAATAGACCGGGTTTTGTTTTATATCGTCATACAGGCTGAACATGGCTTGGTTTTAATAAACCGCTGCAAAGTTCGATAATTAATTCTTCTGCGGCAATACTCTAAAGGATGAACGGCATCCCGGCAGCTATTATTTAAATCATTTATCTTCATCGCTATAAGTTCTACTATGAGATCATTTGTGTTTATTCCTGCAATGCTGTTTGTTGTTGTTGCCCTGGGTGTTGCGCAAGACAAGCCCAAATGGGATGTCAATAAATCCGGAGGTCCGTTTAAAGAAGTGTCATTTACGGTAAAAGAAGGTACCTGGATGAACCTTGATGTGTCACCGGACGGGCGTGAAATCCTGTTCGATCTGCTGGGCGATATTTATTCGATCCCAGTTGGCGGTGGCGAAGCCCGATTGCTTCGGGGCGGACATGCATTCCAGGTGCAGCCCAGGTTCAGTCCTGATGGCAAAAAAATCCTA
>JAHEFC010000343.1 GCA_024640385.1 Sphingobacteriales bacterium | reverse complement strand
TAGACCTTCTGGTCATTCTTACCCAGGGCTGCATACATATCTGTAGGGGCATTCGGAGTCAAAGCACCATTCAGTACCAGCTGGACCGTGGGCAGCATATATGATGGTTTTCCATTTAGCCAGGTTAGATATCCGTATGAAAGATTGAGGTTCTGTGAGGTATTGGTCTGATCATTGAAATAAGATGCGTCAGTCAAAATTGAAGTTTGATCCCACTTGCCTTTGTTCAACATCAGCAGGCCAAAGCGTGCCATGCTTCTTGCGTTGCTGTAGTACACATTATTGAAGCCTGTTCCCTTGAACCAGATCCCGTTCATGCCTATCCTGTCGCGGATCTTCTCCTGGAAATAACCGTTAAAGCTTTTCCCTGTGGCTGATTCGATCACTTTGTCGAGCATGGTATATGGAGCGTTGTGATAGGCCCATCTTGTTCCTGCATCCGCTTTATAAGTTAGACATGCAGGTAATGTGCAATCGCTGTCAGGCACGCCATCGTCCAGGCCTGTAGTCATAGTGAGCTGATGCCTGACGGTGATCAGGTTTTCTTTTGCCAATGGAGCTGAAGACCAGCCGGTGCCGAGATAATCTGAGGTCTTTTTGTTGATGTTCAGCAAACCTTCCTGCTGTGCAATGCCCACCAGCATAGCCGTCATGGTTTTTCCTGCAGACGCCCAGTACCAGGTGCTGTCTGCAGTAAAACTGCCGAAGTATTTTTCAACTACTATGCGGCCATCTTTCAGAATGATGAATGCTTTGGAGTTCTTGGATTGCAGATAGGCATACAGGTCGTTAAGCCCGGCATCAGACCAGCCAAGGGACGACGGAGTTGTGGTTTGCCATTCTGTGCCTGAAACAGGGGGGAAATACGTTGCTGTAGCCGGAGCAGGAGCAGTTGTTTCTGATTTTTCACAGGCCACCAGCATGGTAAGTAAAAAAAGAAGTATCGGTGAATTTTTCATAAAGTCTGTTAACGGCCTTTTACCCAGGCCCGTTCTTGGACCGCTCAATCCAGAACGGGTTTAATTTCTTCTTTATTGTATTTGACTTTATTTCTTAGCTTAATGGATATGAGACTATTAGTGTTGGCTGTATCGATCCTGGTCAGTTGCCAGTTTGCTTCTGCACAGACCCTGAGAAACTTCAAATCCATTGACCTCTCAACGCATGCAATTGAAGGCCGCGGCTGGAACAGCGGGTTAAAAAATAATTATGACCGATTCCCGGCAAAAGCCGAGCAGATTGTAAGAAAAGAAGTTTGGGATCTGTCCGAAAATGGGGCGGGTTTATACCTGAGGTTTCAGACCAATGCAGACGAGATCCTGGTAAAATATACGGTCACGGGTGCAAAGCAAATGAACCATATGCCTGCCACAGGCGTATCGGGAGTAGATCTGTATTCACGATCTAAAGCAGGGAAGTGGTCATGGTCTGCTGCCAGGTATAGCTTTGGAGATACCATTGTGTACAGGTATACCAATTTGAATAATGAAGAAGGCCGGGAATACAGGCTTTACCTTCCTCTATACAATCATGTGAGCTGGATGGAGATCAGTTATCCTGCTGATGCCAGTTTCAGGTTTGAAGAGCCGGGTAAACAAAATCCGGTGGTGATCTATGGTACATCCATTGCCCAGGGTGGTTGCGCTTCCAGGCCCGGGCTCGCCTGGACCAACATTCTTGGACGAAAGATCGAAGGCCCGGTAATAAACCTTGCATTTTCCGGGAATGGAAGAATGGAAAAAGAGGTGTTTGAATTGATCAGCGAGATCGATGCTGAATTGTATGTGTTGGATTGTCTTCCGAACATGGTAGGTGCATCCTATATCAATGGGGATCTGAAAAAAAGACTGTTGGATGGAATTGCGTTACTCCGATCTAAAAGGCCTGGCGTCGCCATTCTGCTTACGGATCATTGCGGGTATATGGATGAGTCAACGAAAAATATGAGAAAAGACTCTTACCAGGCTGCGAATAAGATCCAGTTGGCAGTGTATGATTCTTTAAAAGCTGCAGGCATTAAAAGCTTGTATTATCTTACCAAAGCGGAGATCGGTTTGACTATTGAATCTACTGTGGATGGCACCCACCCCAATGATATTGGAATGATGGAATACGCAGAAGCATATTTCAAAAAGATCAGACAGATTATTACGAAGCAGTGAGCAGGGTTTCGTTCTGCCAGTTTCATTTATTTCATGCTGACTTTATACACCACTGCATTTTTAGCGGGGTATTTCGCAGACGGTTTGATCTCCAGGCCATTTTTATCCTGCTTCCAGGAAATCTTTTCCTTTATGCCCAACATCTCCACTGCGCTGATGGTGCCGGCTGAAGTAGAAAGTGTTTTGATCAACAAAGGTTTCGATGGATTGTCGAGCGAGATGGCGAACAGGTCGCCGCCCTTGGTGGTATACCTTATATCGTCAGCAGTGAAAGGTTTATCCTTGGCATCACTGAAAGAACCGCCGGCAACTTGCGTTGGTCCCTCGCCATATGTCTTCCAGGGCCTGGTTCCATAGATCGCTTCACCATTGATACTTAACCAGTTTCCAACTTCCAGCAAAATGTCCTGCTCTTCCTGCGGTATGGTGCCATCTGGACGTGGGCCAATATTCAACAAGAGGTTTCCATTCTTACTGACAATATCGATCAGGTTGTTGATGATATATTTAGCAGATTTGAAATTGTCATTATCAATATAACCCCAGGACTTGTAACCCAGGGCATCGTCAGTTTGCCAGGCCGGCTCCCTGATCCCTGTGAGCTTTCCTCTTTCAATATCCAGCATGGCTGCTTTTTCAGGGAAGGAAACATTCTTGTAGTTGATCACCACTCCTTTGTTCCATTCAATCCCTTTATTATAGTAATAAGAGGCAAAGCTTTTACGGTAGGGTTCCATCGCAGGCTGCTCTATCCACCAGTCGAACCAGAACAATTGGGGCTGGTATTTCTCCACCAGTTCAATATTTCTCATCAGCCAGTTAGCCATGAATTCGGGCGATGGCGTTTCATTCTCTTCATGAGCAGGACCGTAGAGGTCGTTGTACCTGGGATCCAGTACATCGGAGTTGAACCTTTTGCCGTGGTTAAAGAAGAACCAGTGCTCGATCCGGTGCGAGGAGAGTCCGAATACCAATCCTGCTTTTTTTGTTGCCGCAGCGATCTCACCCACCACATCTCTTTTTGGTCCCATTTCATAAGCATTCCAGCGCGACAGGGCTGTTTTGTACATGGCGAATCCATCGTGATGTTCGGCAACGGGTACAACGTATTTTGCGCCGGCTTTTTTGAACAGGTCTACCCATTGTTCGGCGCTGAATTTTTCTGCCTTGAACATCGGGATCAGGTCTTTGTATCCGAACTTATCCTGCGTGCCATATTTTTTTACATGGTGTTTGAAAACATCGGTTGATGAATCGTACATCAACCTTGGATACCATTCACTGCCATACCCGGGAACGGAGTATACCCCCCAGTGGATGAAGATCCCGAACTTGGCATCTTTCACCCATTCGGGCAGTTGATATTTTTCCAGTGATTCCCATGTTGCTGTGAATTTTTCCTGGGCGTTGACAGGCATTGAGAATACTGACCATGCAAAAACGCTAAGGATAACGAGTTTTTTCATATTCCATTCTGTAATATGTTTTAAATATAAGTAAGATCGAATATGTTCCGTTTAATTGCGTAGCAGATTTATATGATATTTCAATATATCACCTGTAAAATTAAACCCCGGGAGTCATATATCGTCTTACTTGTATGACCTTTGTAGGAGCCGGTTTTTCCCTCCTTTTGCTCCAGGAATGTAACAAATGCACCGGTCCAGTAGTGGCTTATTAAGCCGATTTGGAGACAAATATTACTCACAATAAAATGTTCAATCATGAAAACACTGATCAGAAAACCCCGATGGATCTTAATAGCAGCCTTGCTGTTTGTTGCAGCCATGGCTTGTAATAAAGATGAAGATGTTCCTGTTGATACTACGGATTACGGCGTAATTAATGTTGCATCAATGCAAACTAAAGTAGATGCTTTGCCTTCAGAGACACTGAGTGATGAGGAACTGTACAGTCTGACTCTTATGAGGGAAGAAGAAAAACTGGCGAGGGATGTTTACCAGGTTATGTCTGCCAAGTATAATGCAAAGATATTCACCAATATCGCTGCAGCTGAACAGACCCATATGGATGCAGTATTGATCCTTTTAAATAAGTATGATATGGAAGATCCGGTTGGCGACAATCCGGTAGGAGTATTTACAGACCCTGTTTTGCAGATACTTTACGATCAGCTTATAGAATTGGGAAATACCAGCATTCTCAATGCATATAAAACTGGTGCTACTATTGAGGATCTTGATATTTACGACCTGAGGACTGTTAAGGAAACAGTAGACAATAAGGACATTCTCCTGGTGTTCGACAACCTGGAAAAAGGAAGCAGAAATCACCTTCGTTCATTCTATGGTGATATCCTCAAAGCAGGCGGTACTTATACCCCTCAGTTTCTTACACAAGCCGAATTTGAGGCAATTGTCAATAGTTCTATGGAAACCGGATTCTGAACAGTGATTATAATTGTGATTCATGATGCGGAGGCTTAGCCTCCGCATTTTTTATATTTAAATGAACATATATTTACCATGTATGAAAACAATAAACAGATTCATTTTAGTTCTGTTGTTCATTGGCCAAAT
>JAHEFC010000342.1 GCA_024640385.1 Sphingobacteriales bacterium | reverse complement strand
CTGCTCAATGGCAGCCCTGAATTTCAATGCATAGAATAATGAGGAGTCTTTATTATTTTGCTCTAAATAGAATTTGGTTAACCGGTAGTAGTTCTGTGTAAGCCCGGTATGATTACCGGATTCGATGCCTACAGTAACTCCTTTATGAAGACTGGCCAGCCCAAGTTCATTTTCTCCTTTTCTCAAATAAAGAGCGCCTATATATGATAAGATGATAGAAATGGTTCTTTTGGAACCTGAATTTTCTGCGATCTGCGCCGCTTCTTTTTCAAGGATCAGGGCCGAATCGGTTCTGCCAAGGTCAAAATAGCATCTCCCCAGTCCCAGGGTTGCTGCTATTATTCTTTGCGGATTACCCGTTTCCTTTCCCAGCCTTATACCTTCCCTGTAATGCAGGATCTGCTGTTCCGTGTTGAGGGTTGGGGTCATCAGATTGCCAAAGGTTTGATGCCAGCGCGACAAAACTACCAACCTGACATTTGATGGCGACCCGGTCCAGTCGGATAGCCATGTATTGGTCTCGTTACCGTGTTGTTGTATGATGGCCGAGGCTTGCAGCAATTCCTGTAGCGACTCTGCATAATGTCCAGTACTCAGTTGCAGGTATGCCAGTTCGGTGCGGGACTGCGCTTCAGCAAGTTTTTTATGATTCTTCTGGCATAGTTCAATGCCCTCATTGATCACCTTTCTGGCTGAGTCCCTTTGAAATTCTTCGTAAACTGAATATAGATTCCAGATCGCTTTGAACTTAACAGAATCATTTGGGGCCCTTTCGATCAAACGTCTCAGGCTGTCCGACTTGTTTACCTGCGCCATGGTTACCATGGGCATGAAGAATAGCAAGGCAATGATGTTAGAAACGAGTAGTTTTTTCATTAGTAGTTTGATGGCTTAGGGCTGTTTGATCCATTTCAATCTCCTGTTGCCATTTAAAACACGGAGGATGATCGTATCTCCGTTGAAGGAAAATGCTCTTCTGACTGTACTGCCTGCCGGAGAATGAATGGATGTTGCGATACGCTCGTGCTTAACAACATCTGCTGTATCTTCTATGGTATAATTGCCTGCGTATGTGTATAGGGAAGCAAATGCACGTACTGCGGTTTTCAGTTCATCGACCGACATGCTGTCCAGTTTTTTATCGATGTATTCGTCACGTAAACTCTGTTCTTCCGGCAGCCACTTGAAATCATTATATCCTGCACGTGCGATCTGTACAGCCATATGGCCCATACCGTCGTACACAATGTAGCCCGTACCGCCCTTGGTCCAGGGGTCTTCATGCCAGACTCCATTGGAGTCCGCATTTTCAGAAATATACAGTTTGTACATTCCTGCGAGGCGATGGGTATCATTGCGTTTTTGCTCTGAACAGGCGGATAACAGCGATACAAATAATGGAAAGATGAGGACGGTCAGTTTGCTCATGTGGATGATTATGGCGGTGGCTATTTTGCTTTTTTAAGAGCTTCAACTTTTTCTAAGATATCAGCGATCTGTGGCACATACAAGGAATCATTTCTCATAGAGAAATTGTACCGGGTAAACAACAGTAAGGCTTCCCGCTTTTCCACAGCTTTTTCAAAGTGCCATGCGGCGGTTTCAAACTCTCCTAAGAAGCTGTAGATGGTGCCCATTTCGTTGTGTGGGACAATAGTTTTTTTACTGAGGGATTCCATTTCAGCAAGCATTTCAAGCGCCTTCGTTCTATTTCCCGCCCTGCAATACATGACCCCCAGGTTTCTGAATGTAGTGAATATAGGATATAGGTCTACAGACTTTCTCAACAAGGGTTCAGCTTCCTCATAGTTTTCCTGGCAATCCAGCACAACACCCACAATTAAGTAACCTCCAAAGAAAGCGGGCTCCATTTCAATCATTCTTCGTCCCAATGCAAGCCCTTTGTCTAATTTGCCCGAGAAAATATAGATCCAGGCCACCTCCCAGTCTCCCGAAAGTGAAAAGGGATCTATGTCGTGCGCTATCGCCGCGTGCTTACAAGCCTCTTCTAAATGCCCGGTGAAGAAAAGATAGAAAGCATAGAAGCGCTGTGCTTCCGCACTGTTGGGGTTTATTTCAAGCGCTTTTTTATACAGTTGTTCAACCGCCGTACTGAAATCCCAATCAAAGAACATGTTCAGGTTGGCCTGCGCACAAAGACTCTCTGCCAGATCATCATCCAATTCCATGGCACGTTTCACTGATTCGTAGAGTTGGGGTTTACATTCTTCTTCAGGGAGCAGGTTGTCCATTGAAAGCTCCATATAACAGTAGGCCATACCCGCATATGCAAGCGCATACCGAGGTTCAATTTTAATAGCCTCTTTATAATACCGGATACCATTTAAGAAAGATTCCGTTCCATCATACTTGTTTACATGGTAACGCCCCTGCAGGTACAGCTGGTAGGCTTCCACGTTATCAGTGTATTTTTTCAACACGGCTTCTTTCTCATCTACAAGCAATTTGATCTTGATCGCGTTGAGGATGGCCAGTGAGATCTCGTCCTGCACTTCAAAAATATCCGCCAGGTCGCGGTCAAATTTTTCTGAGTACAAATGGTATCCGTCTGATGCATTGATCAGCTGAGCGGTGATGCGGATCTTATTTCCGGATTTCCGAACACTGCCTTCGAGGATATAATTCACGTTCAGTTGCTCACCAATGATCCGCAGGTCCTGGTTCTTACCTTTAAATGAGAAAGAAGAAGTTCGGCCTGCTACTTTCAGGCGTGGAACCTGTGCAAGCATATTGATGATCTCTTCGCTGATGCCATCGCTGAAATATTCCTGTTCAGGATCACTGCTCATGTTGGCAAAGGGCAGCACAGCTATACTCTGCTGTGCAACTATCTTCTTTTTGTCTTCTGCAGGCTTTGCCGGGCTATTGGCGATCACTACTTCATAAAGCCGCACCGGCTCCTTTACATTTTTTAATGTTTCCTGCTTAACAAATCTTGTTTGGATGTCGTTTTTGTTGGCCACATTATGATGGACCGATTCGGAAACGTATATAGTTCCGGGTTGCGCGCTGGACTGGATGCGGGCAGCGATGTTCACGGCATCGCCGAAAATATCACCCGATTCAAAAACAACTTCCCCTTGGTGAATACCGATCCTTAATTGAAATTCATTCGCGGCATGGCATGCTTCCATGATACGGATAGCGGCCGAAACCGCGTCAGAAACGGTATTGAAACTGGCCATCATGCCATCGCCTAGTTCCTTGATCACCCGGCCATGGCATTGCTCTATAACGGGTATATGGAGGCCCCTGTTTTTCCTGAGGAACTCGAAAGCCTTTTGTTCATTGCTTCCCATCAAAGCGGTATAACCGACAATATCAGTGAACATGATGGCGGCCAGTTGACGGGTTTGGGACATGGTTGCTACCGGAAGTTAATTGTTTTTGAACTCGTTTTCAGGATCGGTACCTGAATGAAGTATTGTAATTTTTATAGTCCTAGATCACGATACAGCTTCCAGTTGCCGTCTTCTTTTTTCCAAACCACCAGGTATTTCGAGCTGTATTTTACTTCGCCTTTTTCACTTCTTCCTTCGCCAATGCCTGTTTCGATCAGGAGTTCGCCCGCTGCTGATAGCGTAAGTATTTTAAATGAAATATGTCTTGAATCATTCTTAATGCTATTGCGTATCCAACTCCCCATTGCAGCAAGAATTTCAGGGCCTTTTTTGCAACCTATGCTTCCTCCTTTGGCATACATAGCGGCAACGGATACGGAATCTCCTTCCAGCAGATACCTGGCAAATAGGGCAGCCTGGGATTCGATCAAGGGTCTTTCTTTTTCAACATCAAGCATTGACGGTAGGCTTTTTTCCTGGGCCTGCAGGTTGGGGAGCAGGAACAATAAGCTCAGTGTGATCAGTATTTTCATTATTTACTTTTTTTCTTCATCATATCATGCCGGGATTTGGACGATGAACTCTGTTCCTTTCCCTTCTTCGCTATTCACCAACATATCACCATTATGCGCTTTGACAATATCATAACTAAGGCTGAGCCCCAACCCCGTTCCCTGCCCGGTAGGTTTGGTGGTGAAGAAGGGCTGAAAGATCTTGTCCACTATATCTTTCGGGATGCCGTTGCCGTTATCTTTTACAGAAATGATCAGCGAATTCTTAGGATCCGTCAGCCGGGTTGATACTGTCACTTCTGGTTCGTAACCATCACCCGTCAATTTCTTCTTTTCATCCACGGCATAGAATGCATTGTTGACGAGGTTGAGCAATACGCGGCCCATATCCTGCGGGACGATATTGATCTTACCGATGTTTTTATCAAGATCAGTTTTCATGGCTGCGTTGAATGTGCTGTCTTTTGCACGCAGACCATGATATGCCAGGCGCAAGTACTCATCGCACAAGGCATTGATGTCTGTTGGTTCTTTTGCACCCGCACTGGCCCTGGTATGCAGCAACATGCCTTTTACTATGGCATCGGCACGTTTACCATGTTGATGAATTTTGTTGCTGTTCTCCGCAAGTATCTTTAGAATATCCCCTGCGTCCCCCAGATTCCCGGAACTGATCGCTTCCAGCCCCTCTGCGACCAGCTCGGTATTGAGCTGGGAGAAATTATTAACGAAGTTGAGCGGATTTTGAATTTCATGGGCGATGCCGGCAGTGAGTTCTCCGAGCGAAGCCATTTTTTCGGCCTGTACCAGTTGTTTCTGGGCCTGCCGGAGGTC
>JAHEFC010000341.1:2399-4716 GCA_024640385.1 Sphingobacteriales bacterium | reverse complement strand
ATATAATACGTGAAGAAGATGATATTGACCAACAGGCAGGGTATGGTGATGGCTGTGATCAGTGGTTTATTCTGCCTCAGGGCATTAAAAAAATCACTGAACGAATAAAGACTGAACTTCCAGAAATAATATCCGAATAATCCTATCATGGGTCCGATAAGTCCTAAGATGATCCCCAGTTTCAGGTCATCTTTCCTGAATATTACCATTTAAATGTTTTTTCGAGTTTGGATTTAAGTGTATAGTTGGTGAGGTCGAACTGTACGGGTACCACACTTACAAAATTATTTTCCAGCGCCCATACATCCGTATCTTTTCCTTCGTCAAAGTTCACGAATGCACCGGTAAGCCAATAATATTTTCTTCCATGCGGATCGTCGCGTTCAGAAAAGTCTTCTTCATATTTGGCATAAGCCTGCCTTGCAACCTTGATACCCATGATAAGCGGTTCAGGTATGGCCGGAAAGTTGACATTCAGGCAAAGATGCCTGTCGATCTTTTTCTGCTTTTTCAACTGTTCCACGATGATCCTGGCATATTTTTTTGCGCCGGTGAAATCGGCTTCAACACTGTAATCGAGCAGTGAAAACCCAACGGATGGTATGGATTCGATAGATGCCTCAATGGCTGCCGACATGGTACCCGAATAGATCACATTGATGGAATGATTGGCGCCATGGTTGATGCCGCTGAGGCAGAGGTCCGGTTTACGATGAAGGATCTTGTCTACTGCAATTTTTACGCAATCTACAGGGGTGCCACTGCAACTCCAGGCTTCCACTCCATCTATGATCTTCACTTTGCTCATTCTCAAGGGAAACCCTATGGTGATCGCATGGCCCATTCCTGATTGTGGTTTGTCGGGCGCCACCACCACCACCCGGCCCAGGTCTTTTACTGCCTCTACAAGATGCCTGATCCCGGGTGCAGTTACCCCGTCGTCATTGGTGATCAGGATGATGAATTCTTGTTTGGTGTCTTTCACTGCTGGTTTACTGGCTGGTTTCTTTTCTGCTTTTCTCGTCTTTGTTGCCATATTTCAATTCTAAGGCTTCAAAAATAGTAACTAAAAAAGTTTTCAGCTTTTTAGTTTTGGATTTGGTTTCCCAAAAAATTTAGTATATTGCCACCAAAATTATTAGTATGTCACAGTCTTTTGCCGGTAAAAACCTGAAATATCTCAGAAAACTGAGGGGGCTTACACAGGAAGAGTTTGCGATGAAACTGAACATCAAGAGGTCCTTACTCGGAGCATATGAAGAAGAGCGGGCTGAACCGAGGATAGATGTTCTGGAACTGGTGAGTGATAGTTTCAAGATCAGCCTGGACGAACTTTTGCGTAAAGACCTCAGTGAGGTCAAAGGCAGTTACCTGGTGAAGAGACGGCAGCAGAAACTCATGTCGGAGAACAACCTGATCCAGTTCGTACCGGTGAAAGCTGCAGCCGGATACCTGGCCGGATATGCTGACCAGGAATTCATCGACGAGCTGAACACGTTCACGCTGCCCATGCTGGGAGCCGGTCAATACCGGGCTTTTGAGATCGTAGGTGATTCCATGATGCCAACCCCTTCTGGTTCTATCATTGTAGGGGAGAAAGTGGAAAACAATCCGGATCACCTGAAGAATAACCAGGCCTATATAGTGGTCAGCCGCAACGAGGGTATAGTCTATAAACGCATTGTAAAAAATAACCGTGCCAAGAACAAGCTTACCATGGTCAGTGATAACCCGGCTTATCAGCCCTACCAGATCAATGCGGAAGATGTCATTGAACTCTGGCAGGCGCAGATGGTGATCTCTAAAATATCAGCCCAGCCGGCCTGGGATATGAATCAACTGACCAGCCTGGTCAACAATCTGCAGGAACAGGTGAGCACTTTGAAGAAGAGGATGAACTAAGGAATTTTGGTACCCCCGGTTTCATATGTATTGAAGGGTCAGCAGTTCTGGCTGACAGCGGAGCGCTGTCTGTATTGGGAGGAAAAGAGATCCATCATTGTTTCAGATCTGCATTTCGGTAAAACCGGTCATTTCCGGCGCTCGGGCATTGCCATTCCCACCGATGTTTACAAAGAAGACCTGCAACGATTATGGCAACAGATCCAGTTCTTCCAGCCAAGGTCGGTGATCATCGTTGGTGACCTGTTTCACAGTCGTGCCAATCTCGAACACAGTTGGTTCAGCAAATGGCGGCACGATCTTCATAGCGTTGATATGGACCTGGTGATCGGGAATCATGATATTCTCAATCCGGCCGATTATGAACATATGAATCTTAGGGTTCACCAGCAGGAAATGGTGGTAGACGGTTTTT
>JAHEFC010000341.1:0-2389 GCA_024640385.1 Sphingobacteriales bacterium | reverse complement strand
GGCCATATTCATCCGGGTATCAGGCTGTCAGGAATGGGAAAGCAGGCATTGCGATTTCCCTGTTTCTATTTTACTTCGCAGTTTGCTGTTCTGCCTGCTTTTTCCAGGTTCACCGGCATGTCGCTGATCGAACCAAAGAAAGGCGAATCTGTTTTTGCTATCGTGGAGAACAAACTTATTCCAGTCAATTAATGAAAATCGCTTACGATCCCATTTATGCACATCCGCTTCCGGAAGGGCATAGGTTCCCTATGATCAAGTACGAACTCATTCCCGGTCAACTGATGCATGAAGGGACCATCTCCGCTGAAGATATCTTCAGGCCAACGGCCTGTGCTGATGAAGTGATCCTGCTCACTCACCACACGGAATATCTTCTTAAACTCAAAGAACAGCGATTATCTGAAAAAGAACAACGCCATATTGGATTTCCGCAGTCCCCACAACTGACCAACAGGGAACTGATCATCACCCAGGGGACCATTGATTGCTGCCACTATGCAATGAAAGATGGCGTGGCACTGAATGTGGCCGGAGGAACCCACCATGCTTTCCCTGACAGGGGAGAGGGATTCTGTTTGTTGAATGATATGGCAGTAGCCGCCAATTATCTTTTGCATCAAGAGCTGGCAGCCAGGGTACTGATCGTAGATCTTGATGTGCACCAGGGTAATGGCACGGCGAAGATCTTCGAAAACAGGAAGGAGGTATTTACATTCAGTATGCATGGTGCACATAATTATCCTTTTCATAAAGAGCGCTCCACACTGGATGTTCCCCTGCCGGATGGAATAGGGGACACTGAATACCTGGATCTTCTGACTACTCACCTGGATAGGATCATATCAATGTTCAACCCTGATTTTGCTTTTTATCTTTCCGGCGTGGATATACTGGCCACTGATAAATTTGGAAAGCTTAAAGTCAGTATGGATGGGTGCAGAAAAAGAGATGAGATCGTGTTCCGTAAATTGTCCGGTCTGAACATACCATGTACGGTAGCCATGGGAGGGGGATATTCTCCTGATATCAGGAATATCGTGGAAGCCCATTGCAATACCTACCGGGTTGCCCGTTACATCTACGGCTGACCTTCTTCTTTCTTTTCTTTTTTGGGTTCAGGCTTGAGGTTGTTCTCCGTAGCGATCTGCTTCATAGTTGCATCAGCCCAGTCGAGAAGAGCTGTTTTCTCGTCCTGGTTCAGGATCGCGTTCTTGTGGATCCAGGTATAGCTGTCTAAAGGCATCTCACCTTCTTTGACCTGGTCTATTACTTCATCGAGTTTGTGATGTGCTTTTTTAGGAGCATAGGTCAGGAACTCATCAAAGTTCAACTCTCCTTTTCCATCATTCACATGGTCCTGCATCCAAAGGCCCACGGGTTGAATATTAGTATACCATGGGTATACCGTGTTGTTGGAATGGCAGTCGTAACAAGCTTTTTCAAGCACTGTTTGCACGTTTTGCGGAACTGCATATTTGTTTGAAATATGGTTGGCAGATTTTCCTTCAGAGATGTTGCGGGTGGGCCTTATGAATTGAAGGAACAGAAAAACAAACAGCAGGCCTACCAGTATTTTCTTGATCATATAAAAAGGGTTAATTGAAAAATTCTTCGGCTTTTAGGATCGATTCAGGTTTTCCCACATCAACTACCACGTCACCTGTGTGATCATATCCATAAATATCTTCCGTTTTTGCCAGGTCAAGGTAAGTATCAATTATTGAAAATTTACCTTCCTGCCTGATCATTCCGGGAAGGGATGGCTCGATGATGTGTACACAGGTGAATGCACCTGTGTATATGATGTCATTTTCACGGGATATCTTTTGTTCCCCGGTATTATTATTCTTCCAGCCAATGAGCCGGTGATCTGAGTCCAGCAGGAAATTGCGAGATGATGGCCGGGTGGTGACAGCCAGGGTAGCAACACCTTTTTTCTCCAGGTGGTAGGCATACATTTTCGCAAGGTCCATGTTTGTAAGGATATCAGCATTCATTACCACAAACGGCAAAGGGCTCCCCGAGAAGAACCAGGAAGCTTTTTTCAATCCACCGCCTGTTTCAAGGGGTTGCTCCACTTCATGGGAAATGGCAATATGGCATCCGAAATTCTCCTGCTGCTGCAGGAAGCTGATGATCTGGTCCGCGAAGTGATGAACATTCACCACAATATCCCTGATGCCGAACCCCATGAGATACTCAATATTTCTCTGGAGCAGGGGTTTATGGTTCACCAGGGCAAGTGCCTTGGGATGATTATCGGTGAATGGCTTGAGCCGGGTGCCCAGGCCTGCTGCGAAGATCATTGCTCTTGTTCCCGTAGGTAAAGTCATATGGGGGTTATAAATGGGGCGAAAGGTGAGAGGCGATAGGCGAGAGTATCTTT
>JAHEFC010000340.1 GCA_024640385.1 Sphingobacteriales bacterium | reverse complement strand
CGAGTTTCTCCGACATTAACACTGATCTTTCAGCTTTCTTGAGCCTGGTAATATCGTGCAAAGCACCCTGGATATATTTTGTTTTATCCGGCCTGGTAATGATCATGGCAGAAAAGATGCAGTTCAGCAGATCGCCCGACTGGTGCTGAAAATCGGCCTCCATGTCATTGATTTCAAGATTTTCAGCCAACATCCTCTTGATGACTTCAACATCTTCTTCATCTGCGAGAAGATCGTACAGGTTCAGTTGTTTGATATCCTCTGACGTATACCCCAGCAAAAATTCCATCGCCTTATTGGCGTCCAGCAGCTGCAATTCCTGGTTGGCTATAAAGATGGCGTCACGGGTCTGTTCGAATATGGTTCGGAACTTCTGCTCATTATCCCTGAGCTGCTTTAATGCCATGGCCTTTTCCAGCGAATAACGGATGCATCGCTCCAGCTTCTCCGTGTTAAGTTCAGATTTTACCAGGTAATCTGCTGCTCCTGAATCGAGTGCCTGCAGCGCAATATCCCGGTTACCCTTACCCGTTAGCAATATCATCGGTGAATCGGTATTGCAGGCTATGGCCTTCACCAGCAACTCCATACCTGTGATCCCGCCAAGAAAATTATCTATGAAATAGATGTCATATTCCTTATTGCAGATCTTTTTCAGCGCATCGGCATGCCTGGGACACCAGTCGATGATGTAATTCCCGTTAGGGATTTCGCTGATCAAAGAGCTGGTTATCACAAAATCATCTTCATCATCGTCAACGATCAATATCCTTATCAATTCAGAACGCTGCATTTCTCTCAGGGTTTGTTGGGCAGAATGATCGTGAATAACGAACCTTTACCCGGTTTACTTTCAGCGAATATCAGCCCTTTATGATTATCTGCAATCTTCCTGCATATGGCCAGTCCTATACCAGAACCGGAATATTCAGATTTACCGTGAAGTCGCTGGAATATCTGGAATATTCTCTCGGCATAGATCTTGTCGAAACCGATCCCGTTATCTTCTACAGAGATCTTGAAATACTCCCTGTTCTGTTTCAACTTATACATCAATCGCTCCTCCGGTAATAATGCGGCAGACCGGAATACAATAAGGGGTTTCACACCAGGTCTGATGAACTTGAGGGCATTATTCAGCAGGTTATTGAACAACTGCTTTACCTGTGAAGGAACCACTTCCAGTTCCGGCATCCTGTCCACTTTCACTTCTGCATTGGTTTCCTCGATCCGGAGTTCCTGTTCGTTCAGAACTTCAGCGATCAGTTGGTTCAGATCAGTTTTTACAAAAGTTGCGGCACCTCTCGTGACTCTCGAAAATTCCAGGAGATTATCGATCAGGTTGCGCATATTCTCCGTAGCCCGAAGCATTCGTTCAAGGTAATCTTTATTGGCAGCCGACAATTCATTGTATGCGCTTACACTCAGCCGCTGGCCAAAAGTTGATAATTTACGCAGGGGTTCGTGGAGATCGTGAGAAGCGATGTAGGCGAATTCTTCCAAATCCTTATTGGACCTGTTCAGTTCATATAATTTCACTTCCAGTTCCTGTTCATATTCCTTCAGCTTGGTGATATCCCTGGTGGTACCTATCACTTTGTAAGCCTTACCTGTTTCATCCCTGAACACCTTACCAAAGGTCTCCAGCCTTCGCTTAAAACCATCTTTTGTGGTGATCTCCATTTCTCTCAGGTAGGTATCCGCTTCTTCAAGAATTTTTTCCCAGTCCTCATCACTTCGTTTTCTTTCATCTTCATCCATGTGCCGGTGAATATCCTTATTCGAACTGTCCCATTCAGCCATTTCGTCTCTGTGATGATAGCCAAACAGCCGATACATACCCCTCGAATAATCCATACTGCCCGTTTTGAGATCCCATTCCCAGGTGCCCTGATTCAGGAACTCATCTTTATCGAGCATGGTCTCTTTATATAACTGCAGTTCCTGATTTGCTTTTTCAAGTTCAGCAAGCTTGATCTCAAGCTTTCTTTTGGCCTCGGTTAGTTCCTGGTTCATTACATCCACCCTCATCAGCTGGTCTTTAAGTTCTTTTTTATAAGACTGCAGCCTGCTCACATCTCTGGTGATACCTACTATCCTTTCCGGGTCACCGTTTTTATTCAGGATTAGTTTGGAAAAAATCTCAACATGCTTGATCTCGCCTCCGGTAGCCCTTATCATAAGGTCATCTAGATATGCGGATCCATTTTCCAGCACTTCCTGCCTGGCGGCATCAGCTTTTTCCTGCTCACCTGGTAGTATATAGTCTTCTATCCGGAAGTTTTCCGGTTGTATCCCGCTCACTCCGAATATTTCAAATAAACCATCAGAAATACTGTATATGCCGGTTTTCAGGTCCTGTTCCCAGGTACCGTGCTTTAGCAGTAATTCACGCTCCGCAATATCTTCCTTGAAACGAACCATCTCATTGTACAAGGATTTGATGGCGGTGATATCTTTAGTTGTGCCAACAATTCTTTCTGTTTTGCCTGACGGGCTTTTGAAAATCTTGGCATAGACCTCAAGGTCTTTTTGTTCACCGCTAACAATGGCCGTAACCTCGATCTCCCTTGCACCGCCGGTTACTGAAAGCTCTTCAAAAATATTATAAATCCTTTTCTGCTCTTCGGGCTCAAAGCAGGTTGAAAACAGTCCGCGCAACGTGAGATCATTGGCATCTTCTTTGGGGATTGAATAGATCTTCAACAAGCCTTCTGAAATGAAATACTTGCCCGTCAACAGATCGTATTCAAAACTTCCCTGGCCAAGAAACTCCTCTTTTTCCTGGACCATCTCCTTATAATTGATCAGTTCCTGGATCAGTTGTTCTTTCTCCGTGATATCCCGGCTGGTACCATATATTTTTACCGGGAGCCCTTCCTTGTTGCGAAATATCCTCACATGGGATTCAATCGTTCGCCGATCGCCGTTTTTCTTCCTGATAACCACACTGTGCTCAAAATCATCTTTAGCTTCTATATTCAGGTAGGCAAGGAATTCCTGGAACCAGCCCGGACTCAGTTCTTCCACATGGCTGGTCACAAAATCAATATCGATATGGAGGCTTCGTCTTTCCACATAGGGATCATATCCAAACAACCAGTAGATACCATCTGACCATTCAAGTTCCTTAGTCAATAGATCATACTGCCAGGTTCCGAATAACAGCATTTTCTCCTTCAGAGCGATCTCCGAAGCCTGCCTCAGCAGTAATTCTGACAATTGCGAAGACAAGGTGATATCCTTATTGATACCGCCGATCAGTGCCAGGATCTCTTTCTGATCAAAATTCACGGAAGGGATTACTTCCGGCGTGGCTACCATCAGAATTGAACGATCCTGTATGGGTTTGAACCTGACCGAATAGAAAGATTCTGAATCCGGATTCAGCTTGATAGTTGCCTTTTCTTCCTGGTTATTTTCGATGCAAAACCTTATGGTATGCTTTGCCTTTTTCAGCTCCAGTGGAGAAAGAAAATCCTGGAGCTGGTGATATTGACTCTTCAGCTCTTTATAGAAAGCCGTATTGGCATATTCAATTTGCAGGGTACTGCAATTGCAGATCAGAACGATCCCCGGTACAAGGTCACCCAGAACCTGGTAGTGAGTAATATCCACCTGGCCTGCTGCTAATTTTTCTTCAGATGATATGTTCGTTTCACCTGTCATTACTGCGGTTGTTGAGTTCCTGGTAAAGCTTGATCTTATTATAAAGAGTTTTCCTGTCAATATTCAATAAACGTGCAGCCTTACTTTTATTGAAATTGACTTCTTTCAGTGTTTTCAGGATAAGTTCATATTCCAGATCTATAGAGGCTTCTTTCAGACTATTGCCTTCACCTCCAAAGGGTTTGGGGAAAGCAGGCTCGGCGGCTTTTCTCTGGTCGGGGTCAGAAGGTGCAGTTGCCTCAACAGGTGAATCAGGCACACCTTCAAACTGCAACTTGTTGAAATTAGTGATCTCAAAAGGCACACTCCTGTCTTCAATATAGTCACCGTCTGTCAGCAGAGCAGCTCTTTTTACCACATTCTTAAGTTCGCGGAGATTGCCATGCCAGATATAATTCCTGAAGATCTCCTCTACCTCTGGAGAGAAACCCTTTATATTTTTTCCGAGGCTTTCATTTGCTTTGGCAAGAAAATGACGGGCGAAGATCATAATGTCTTCTTTCCTTTTCCTCAGTGGTGGCACTTCGATGGTGAATTCATTGAATCGATGGTAAAGGTCTTCCCTGAATTTTCCTTTTTGTGCAGATTCCCATAATCTCTCATTACTGGCAATAATGATCCTGACATCGATAGGAATATCCTTTGTACCTCCCACCCTCCTCAGCTTTCTCTCCTGCACTACCCGGAGTAATGATACCTGGATATCATAAGAAAGATTGGCGATCTCGTCCAGGAAAATCGTACCACCGTTAGCCACTTCAAAACTTCCTATCTTCTGATTGATGGCCCCGGTGAAAGATCCTTTCTCATGACCAAATAATTCACTTCCTGCCAGTTCACGGGATAGCGCGCCGCAGTCGATCGCCACAAATGGCTGCGAGGCCCGCTTACTTCTTTTATGGATCTCCTGGGCTATGGCTTCTTTACCACTTCCCGACTCCCCGTAGATGATCACGCTGTAGTCTGTTGGACCCACCAGGATGATCTGGTCCAGCAAAAGCTGAAATACCGGACTGTTCCCGAAGATATAGTCTGTGCCGGCGAACCCGGTTTTCCTCTTCT
>JAHEFC010000060.1 GCA_024640385.1 Sphingobacteriales bacterium | reverse complement strand
CACCTGGGGAAGTTTTACAAGTTCCTCGGCCAGTTGATTTCTCTCTTCAACCAGTATCCTGATCATATCGTTCACTTCTTCCACTTTGTCCAATGCCTCCAGCACCAGCTCCTGCGCGGCCTGGCTGATATTGTAAGGCGGTTTGATACGGTTCAGCACTTCAATGATCTCCCTGCTGGCAAAGGCCATACCTATCCTCAATGCCGCCAGGCCCCATGCCTTGCTCATGGTCTGTAACACAACCAGGTTAGGATAGTCTGCCAGTTCTGGTATAAATGACCTCTGCCTGGAAAAATTGATATAGGCTTCATCGATCACAACCAGGCCATCGAAATTATTCAGGATGATCTCAACATCTCCCCTGTTCAGAGAATTCCCGGTAGGATTATTGGGCGAACAGAGCCAGATGATCCGGGTGTGGGGATCGATAGCATCTTCTATGGCTTCCAGGTCCAGCTGGAACGCCGGCGTAAGGGGAACTTTTTTCAGCCTGATGTTATTGATGTTCGCACTGACTTCATACATCCCATAGGTTGGAGGACAGATCACCACATTATCGATCCCGGGCTCACAAAACGCACGATACAGCAAATCGATCGCTTCGTCACTGCCGTTCCCCAGGAAGATCTGTTCGGGAGCAATCCCCTTGATCATGGATAATTTCCTCTTTACTTCCCATTGAAGCGGATCAGGATAACGGTTATACCATTTGATCAGCGGAGAGCCAAGACTGTTCTCATTGGCATCCAGATAAACACTGGCTTCTCCCTTAAATTCATCTCTTGCCGAAGAATAAGGAACCAGGTTGCGTATGTTGGGGCGAATGATCGCGTTAATATCGAAACTCATCGTAATTCAATTCTATTTTAATCTTTGTCTTACTGCTTCTGCATGGGCCTGCAGCCCTTCATGTTCCGCCATGGTGATCACTGTTTGGGAAATCAGTTCAAGGCCAGCTCTCGTCAATTCCTGGAAAGTGATCTTCTTCACAAAACTGTCTACGCTAACGCCACTGTAAGCGCGTGCATAACCATGGGTTGGTAAAGTATGATTGGTGCCGCTTGCATAATCGCCCACAGACTCTGGTGAAAAGTTTCCAAGGAAAACAGAACCTGCATTCACCACTCGCTCCGCCAGTTTGTTATAGTCAACACAGGATATGATCAGGTGTTCCGGCGCATAGGCATTCACCAGGGCCATAGCTTCATCCATATTGTCAAGAACAATGGCTCGGCTGTTCTCCAGTGCTTTCTCTGCTATCTTCTTCCTGGGAAGCTTATTCAGTTGCTCATTGAGTTGCTTCAACACATTGTGGACGAGAGATTCGGATGTGGTTACCAGCAATACCTGTGAGTCCACACCATGCTCAGCCTGCGATAAAAGATCCGATGCAATGAAAGCAGGCTCCGCTGAAGCATCTGCCAGTACACAAACCTCGCTCGGGCCTGCAGGCATGTCGATCGCCACACCATCCTGCTGAACCATTTGTTTGGCCAGTGTCACATACTGGTTGCCCGGACCGAATATTTTATCCACCTTGGGAATGCTGGCAGTACCGTAGGCCATGGCACCGATAGCCTGCACTCCCCCGGCTTTGAATATTTTCTTAATGCCAACTGCATCAGCTGCAAATAGTATGGCCGGATGTAATGAACCATCTGCAGAAGGAGGTGAACAGAGAATGATATTTTTGCATCCTGCAAGTACAGCTGGGATACCAAGCATTAGGATAGTGGAGAACAAAGGAGCTGTACCCCCCGGAATATAAAGCCCCACATTTTCAATAGCCACTGCTTTTCGTTTACAGATGATGCCGGGCATGGTCTCGATCTCCTCACCGCCCTGTTTCTGAAGGGAATGGAATTTCCTGATATTTTCTGCGGCCTGAAGGATTGATTCTTTTAAAACAGGATCCAGGGCTGCCGTGGCCTGCCTGATCTCTTTCGCACTGACTTCAAGTTTACGAAGCTTCACCTTATCAAACTCAGCAGTGTATTTTCTTACCGCTGCATCTCCTTTCAATCTCACTGCTTTCAACATACGGCTCACGGGGCGCTCCAACAGCGCAGTATCATTAGCCGGTCTTTTCATTAGCTCCGGCCATTTGCCCCTATCCGGATAAAGTACAATATCCATATTGAATAATTAAATGATCATTTTTTCAATCGGCACTACCAGTATACCCTGCGCACCGGCCTGCTTCAATTGCTCGATGATATCCCAGAACGTATCTTCACTCAGAACGCTGTGAACACTGCTCCAGCCAGATTCCGCCAGCGGCAGGATCGTGGGACTTTTCATGCCGGGCAAAAGGGCAACGATCTCATCCAGTTTATCGTTCGGCGCATTGAGGAGAACATATTTGTTCCGCTTGGATTTCTTAACAGCCCTTATCCGGAACAATAGCCTTTCCAGTATGGCGAGTTTGCCGGCACTCAGGTCGTGGTTTCTGACCAGCACTGCCTGTGAAGACAAAATGGTTTCCACTTCTTTCAATCCATTCATGAACAGAGTACCTCCGCTGCTGACCAGGTCACAGACAGCATCTGCAAGGCCAATGCCCGGTGCAATCTCTACGGAGCCGCTGATCTCGTGGATCTCCGCTGTTACACTGTGATCAGATAGATACCTGGAGAGGATTCCCGGATAACTGGTGGCAATTTTTTTACCAGACAAAGATCCAATACCCGCATATTCCTGGTTACGGGGAACGGCCACTGACAATCGGCACTTGCCGAATCCCAGGTTCTCAACAATTTCTACTGATTTGTTTTTTTCCAGCAATACATTTTCTCCTACGATCCCGATATCTGCAACGGCGTCCTGCACATATTGCGGTATATCATCGTCCCTGAGAAAAAACACCTCCAGCGGAAAATTATCCGATTCCGTTTTCAACCTGTCTTTTACATTTCGCAGGTCTATTCCACACTCCCTGAGAAGGCTTACGGAATCTTCATACAACCTGCCTGACTTCTGAATAGCGATTCTGAGTTTCATATTCTGCTAATAAAAAAAGGCTTACATCTGTAAGCCCTTAAAGTTTTATCGATTATGCATAAAACACCACCGGCTTACCTGCTGGGTAAGATATGATGATGATGTACATGCATGTTTGAATTCATGGCACGAAAATAAGGAAAAATGCAAAATCAAATAATATTTTATGAAATTCGGGGCATGAGACCATTGTTACTGCTTGTTTTCGTTTTTCAGGTATGCATAACCGCTTCCGCACAGAAAATAGAGGATGGATTGTGGAATTCCGGGCGCGCTTTCAGTATCACATCCTTAAATGATGACGACAGCCTTATACTGCAGAAACAACTGAGCCTCGTACAGATCTACCCTGGTTTTTCGGTAGTAAAGTCGGTGTACGACATCCGGAATACCCACCAGGACAGTTTTTATGCAGAATTCCATTGGACTGATACCCTATCCACTGCACACAGATTCTTCCATCAATTAAATAACCTTGGATCAGCCGGCATGAAAGTGTTGATCGGCAAAGACACCATAAAGCCCCGGGCAGTTGAAGGATCCCTCGTCTTCGGCACCCAACTTCCACCCGGCCAGGTGACCACTATCACAACATATCAGCTCACGCCGAATAACCAGGGCAAATTATCAGGGGACGAAACAGTGAAAGAACTGAATGCATTTGTTTTCAGTTTTGACAAATGGAAGCAACAGGGCATCCGGCAGGTATTTGTCAAACTGATGGGTGGCCTCACCCTCACCAATGTCAAGGGCGTATATCCAAAAACAGTCACTGGAACAATGCAGCAGTTGAAATGGATGCCGGATTCACTTAATGAAACCATGGTGGTATGGTATGAGGGGCAGGCACCCGATTACAAGTTCGAAAAAAAAGTGATCCCTCAGCAGCATCTGCTGTATGAAGATATCAATGATTTTGATGTAGCATTTTACGATGCGCCGGGCTTCAGGGCCATTGAAAAAACTGACTTTACCACAAATACCAGGAGCCTATTCGGATCTATTGTTTATTTCATCTTATTCAGTGTACCCTGGATCATCCTGATAGGCATCATCATCTTCCTGCTCAGAAAACCAAAATCGAAATCTAATACATAAATTCAGCTCATGAAGAAGTTACTGATCCCAGCATTAGCTTTAGTATACCTGATATCTGCAGCTTTTTTTCCAGGGCCCGGATACAAATTGGTCTGGTCCGATGAGTTCAACTACAAAGGGCTTCCAGATCCTAAAAAATGGAGCTATGATGTTGGCGGAGACGGGTGGGGAAACAACGAATGGCAGTTCTATACAAAAGACAGGCTGGAAAATGCCCATGTCGAAAACGGACACCTGATCATTGAAGCCAGGAAGGAAAAATGGCAGAACCGTGAATATACTTCAGCAAGACTGGTCACGAAAGGCAAGGCAGACTGGCAATATGGAAAGATCGAGGTCAAAGCAAGGATCCCGGCCGGTTTAGGTACCTGGCCGGCGATATGGATGCTTGGATCCACTACCCCGCTGAAATGGCCCGACGACGGCGAGATAGATATTATGGAACATGTTGGTTATAACGAAGGCACCCTGCATGGCTCGGTGCATTGCAAAAAATACTATCATAGTATTGGCACACAAAAAACAGCAACTATTGCTGTCCCTGATATAACCAGGGCATTTCACATTTACCAGGTTGAGTGGGATAAGGACTCTGTGCGGATCGGCATTGATGGAAACAACTATTTCAGGTTTGGCAATGAACATACCGGTTATGAAGCATGGCCCTTTGATAATAAAATGCATCTGTTGCTGAATGTTGCAGTCGGGGGAAACTGGGGCGGACAAAAAGGAGTTGATTCAACCATTTGGCCCAGGAAGATGGAAATTGATTATGTGAGGGTGTATCAAAAATAGTTGCCGGGGGAAACATACCCAAGTTCAAAGGGTTTATTTACCTTAAAGCATGCAGAGAGCAATCAAACCAAATAAAGAGAGCCGCATATTTGCTGTAATAGTTACCCTATTGGGCCTTTGGTCCCTTTTTTACATGTTCAGCACCGACCCCGGGGCAGCTTCTGATCTGGGCGGCCTGATCACAATTGCAGCACTCATTGAAATGTTCCATGGCTTCCGCCGGGCAAAGCCTGACCAGCGGACCCTGGCCTGGAAAACCGCTGGTATAAGCCTTCTGATGGGAGTATTTCTGATCAATGCTGATCTTTTCATGGACAGGGCGTTGACCATCATGGTGGCTTCACTTTTTATTTTTGATGTATTCATTTATTCAAAGCATGCTTTACAGGAATCGGATCTTGCCAAAAAGAAGAAAGACTGGCTGGCTGCCGCGGGAAACCTGGCAGTGCTCCTGTTGATGATATTCCTGAGGGAAAGAGGCGTGCATATTGCGTTAGCCATTGCTGTTGCATTGAGAATTTTCGGAATCACGTATAATATACTTACGGCGGAAATCGGAAGACTGGAAGACGTAAGTGAGGACCTGATGGTGAGTATGAAGCTGAGTGATAACAAGGAGATCTCCGAGCTCGCCGAAGAAATGGAAATAGAAGAATCAGCAAGGGCAGATATAGACAAATACTGGATCATCACTTTTATTGTAGTACTGTTCGTTATCCATGTGGGGAGAATGGGGCTTGACAGGAGTTTCCTGGGATTTCTCTCTCCAAGTGTTGCCGTAATCGGTGATATGGCCATAGCACTAATCATCAGTTATGCCATTATAGCGCCCCTTACCGGTGGAATCCGTTCTGCCAGCAAATCCATAGAAAAATCTTTATGGCGATGGGTGCAGGAAGTGCCGAAGGAAAACAGGAGAACATTTTCTCCAAGAGGTTTAACTGCAGCAGCGCTTAAAAGGAGGCTGAGAACAAGGATCAGGATAAGGAAAGCAGGTTACTCATTTCAAACTGCGGTACGGACAGGGCTTAAAGTTGGTCTGCCATTATCTGCCTTGCTGGCAGCCATAATGCCTGTATTGGGCATGAGCTGGTATTTTGATACCGAGAACTGGGCTTCCGGAGTCTGGGACTCCTGGGCAGCGAAAAGAACTGACGAGTGGAGATCGGCGATGTCATCTGCAACCAACAAGATCGTATCTGCCAATTCATTCAGGTTATTGCCACAGGGAGTTAATGATAAAGATGATTTTTCTTTTGTTGTAGTTGGCGATCCGGGCGAGGGTGATGCTTCGCAGTTGGTTTTAAAAGATATGATCCAGAAAGTTGCTGAAAAGCCGGATGTAAAATTTGTTGTGATCTCTTCCGACGTGATCTATCCTTCTGGCGCCATGAAAGATTACGAGCGGAAATTCTATATGCCGATGAAAGGAGTAACCAAGCCAGTGTATGCCATCCCCGGAAATCACGATTGGTATGATGCACTCGAAGGCTTTGCGGCCAATTTCTATGAGCCGGATGCTGCCCGGAAAGCTATGCAGGCCCGTATCAATAAGGATCTCAGTATATCATCCACTTCAAGGAAAAATATCGATGAAATGATCAGCAAGGCTGAATTCCTGCGTGATGAATACAGAGTGCCCACGGGATTTCAACAGGCCCCTTATTTCCAGGTAAGCAATGATCAGTTTGTGTTACTCTGCATCGATACAGGTGTGAAACGTCAGCTTGATTCCCTGGAGATGTCGTGGGTAAAGCAGGTACTTGAGAAAAGCAAAGGTAAATTTGTGATGGCGCTGTTGGGCCATCCTTTCTATGCCATTGGCGAGTATCAGGGAAGTATGAATCCGGAATTTCAAAAACTTCATGAATTGCTGAGGGCATATAAGGTTCCGGTAGTAATGGCGGGCGACACTCATGATTTAGAATATTACATAGAAGCTCCAAAAAATAACGATGGGCATATCATGCATCATTTTGTCAATGGCGGAGGTGGCGCATACCTGAGTATAGGAACAGCCATGGCAAAACCAGGGAGTATGCCAACGAAGGATTATGCATTTTATCCAAGCCATGATCCCCTTGTAAGAAAAATCGAGGCCAACACTTCATGGTATAAATATCCTGTCTGGTGGTATACCAGGCAATTTGACGGCTGGCCTTTCAGTGCAGAATGGCTATCCGCGGCATTTGATTATAACGTAGCGCCGTTTTTCCAGAGCTTTATGGAGATCAGGGTAGAACGCTCAACACATAAAGTTCGTTTCATACCTTATTCGCAGCATGGGAGACTGAGGTGGAGTGATATTACCAGCACAACAGGCGCACGCTCAAATGGAGCAGGAATGAATGACCTGGTGGAATGGTCTATCCCGATGGGACATTAGAATAGCAATGAAGCCGGTATGAACCCGGTCAGGCGTTCATTTTTTTGGCATCTTCCAGGAATTTTGCCAGCCCGATATCTGTCAGCGGATGTTTCAATAACCCAAGGATCGAGTCCAGTGGGCATGTACAAACATCAGCGCCCAGTTCGGCGGCCTTCACAATATGCAGCGGGCTTCTGATCGAGGCTGCAAGGATCTGCGTTTTGTATTCCTGTACACTGTATATATGTGAGATCTGGCCGATGAGTTCCATCCCGTCCCAGTTGCTGTCGTCAATCCGGCCAATGAAAGGAGACATGTAGGTAGCGCCTGCCTTGGCAGCAAGGATCGCCTGTCCTGCAGAAAAGATAAGTGTACAATTTGTTCTGATACCGTTATCTGAAAACCATTTTAAAGCTTTTACACCATCCTTGATCATAGGTACTTTTACAACAATATGCGGATGGATGGCCGCCAGTTTCTTCCCTTCTTCAACAATGCCTTTGAAATCTGTACTGATCACTTCGGCACTAACGTCACCGTCAACCAGGTCGCAAATGGCTTCGTAGTGTTTCATTACTGCTTCTTCACCCTTGATACCTTCTTTCGCCATCAGGGAAGGATTGGTGGTAACCCCGTCAAGAACACCCAGGTCATTGGCTTCTTTGATCTGGTCGAGATTAGCGGTATCTATGAAGAATTTCATACAAAAACTTTAAGCTGGTTAGTTTGAGAAAATAAAAAAGGCAGGTGATTTACATCACACCGCTCAACCACCTACCCTTGCTGCCTTCCGGCCCTGGGGGAGTTCAGCAGGAGCTGGTCGTGTAAGACCTGCCGGCCGCAAAAGTAAGGATTTTCGGATAAACGGATTGACGGATTTTCGGATTATTTAGAAACAATTCGCCAATCAGCTAATTCGCCAATCCGACAATCACCTACTTCGGACGGTTGAAGACCGAATTCACCATGTTTATGCCCAGTAACTGGTCGTACCTGCCACCCAGCTCACGGAAGTAGATCAAAATAAGATACCGGTTCTCTGTTTCCCAGGAATTCCCCTCAGTCTGTTCCGTTTCGAAAGGCCCACCACGAGGATCTTTCAAGGCATATATATAGTCATAATACCCCTGCTTAAGCTTCAGGTCAGTTTCGTATACTTTCTTTTCAGTATTAAATACCAGCTTAGCTCCTTCATTGTTACCATAACCAGTCATTTCGCCTACCAGGTAAAGCTCGCGGTTACGGAACGGGGAACCCCCGGGTGGTATGAATGTGAAATGCACATTTCCATACTCGGCTTCCCATAATGGATTTATCCTTTCCACGGTTTCAATGAAATACATGCCGTTCATATCGTTAAAATAGAAATAGGAAAGGCTGGTTCTGGGTTTCTCTTCCTGCACCTGAACAGCGTAACTGCTGTCTGTATTTTTTTGTCCACTGATCCTGTCGCCCAATAATCTGAAACTTCGGAGATTTGCCCATCGCCATTCTTTCACTGCCGGAAAAAGCATTTGCTGTTCATTGACAAATTCCATACGGTCCTGTTTCAGATAGGTAGGCTGTATATTACTCAATGCATTATCCCACCGGTAATTTTGAAGAATAAAAAGCTTCACCTGCTGTTGGGGATACCTGATATCAAATCCATTTGTACCCACCTGTACCAATAAACGATGGTGTGATCTGAAATACTGCTGGGAAAAGGGTTGTTGAACCTGCGCTGCAACGCCAAACCTGGGATCTACAACCAACACCCTCCTGGTGAATGCAAGTTTAGATGTATCACCGTTCACAAAGACCTTGAGCACATAGTTACCGCTTTTGAATGGCATCAGGTTCTTGTCGAACATGGTAGCCTGGTAATGGGTATACCTGCTCAGCATGGCAGAAGACAGTTTGTAATTATTGATGCGCTGCTGTGTGAATCCTTTGACATAATCGAAATAACTCATCTGGACGGCACTCCAGTCTGCATTTCTCATTTCCAGCGTATAATAATAATACTTCACATCCCCGTCCATGTCATCAAAATGAAGTTCAAGCTTGTCGTTACCTGTTAAACTGATGATGGGATATGATACCGGATCTCCAAACTGGTGGAACTTAACGGTTCGTATGTTTTTCATGAAGATCCGGTCCGGCTCCCGTTGAGCCAAAGCAGGTACAGATGAGATGAAAAACAAAAATGCAACAAGCCCGATGCGCATTGAAAATGGTTTATCTTCACAAATTAACAAAAACCATTGTTCTGAATCTTCCGTTTTTCATAGCCAGGCGTATCGCTTTCAACAGGGAACAGTCGTTTTCACGTTTTATTATCAGATTATCCATCGCTGCTACAGCATTAAGTGTTGCAGCCATGATCCTTTCCCTTTCTTTTATCAATGGTTTTCAAAAGGTGGTCAGCGAAAAGGTTTTCAGCTTTTGGGGTCATATCAGGGTGCAGCATTTTGAGCCTTTTAAGGTGAGCATTGCAGAAGAATTTCCCATTCAGAAAAACGATACCGCCGAAAAAGCCATTATTTCTGACAGCAGGGTCAAATACCTTCAGTCCTTTGCCACTAAATCCGCGATCCTGAAGTCTACCGAAACTATTGAAGGCATCCTGTTCAAAGGCGTTGATAAAGATTATCATTTTGAAGAGATCGAGCAGTTCAGGATGAAGGGGAAATGGCCTTCATTCAATGGAGACGGCTATTCTTCAGACATCATGATATCAGAATATCATGCCCAGCAACTCAAACTCGAGGTTGGGAATGAACTGCTGATCTATTTCATCCAACCTGGACAGGAAGCGCCAAGAACCCGGAAGTTAAAGGTCTGTGGAATCTATAAGACAGGCATAGAGATCTACGACAAAACATATGCACTGGGAGATATTGGATTGATCCGCAAACTGAACGACTGGCACGATGGACTTATTGGTGGATACGAAGTATTCCTTAAGGATTACAGTACCATGGATGAAACGAGTGAGAGCATTTATACCTCCTTACCCATTGGATGGGACAGTAAAACCATGAAAGAGATCTATCCCGAAATATTCGATTGGCTTAATCTTCAGAACACGAATAAATATATACTGCTGATCGTGATGACCATTGTAGCTGTGATCAACCTGATCACCTGCCTTATTATTCTGGTATTGGAAAGAACCAGGATGATAGGGGTTCTGAAAGCTTTGGGAAGCAACGACTGGAAGGTGCAGCAGATCTTCATGCAGCAAGGCGCCTACATTGCGTTGACGGGCGTGTTCTTCGGGCTGATAACAGGGCTTGGGCTCAGTTATCTTCAGCTGAAAACCGGGTTCATCACTTTAAATGAAGAAGCCTACTACATGAAGGTGGCGCCTGTATATATTATCTGGTGGCAGGTGATCGCAGTAACTATCGGGACCTTCCTGGTTTGCTTTGCAATACTGCTTATCCCTTCCTGGATCAGCAGGCGGATAAGCCCAGCCAAAGCCATACAATTCAGTTGATCGCCGGCTTTTTATTTTGCCGTCAATTCATATAGAATGATCCCGGCTGCTACGGCAGCATTCAGTGATTCGGCCTCGCCGATCCGGGGAATAAATATTCTTTTTGCAGCCCCGGCCAGTATGCTTTGCTGGATACCTTTTGATTCATTCCCAATTACCACGAAAGCATTCTTCCATTTTTCGTCGGGCCCGAGGGGAACGCCATCAAGGCTGGTTGCGATAACAGGTATGGAACTGTTCTGAGCCAGGAAACTATTGAGGTCTTCATAAAATATGGTTGCCCTGAATATACTTCCCATTGTCGACTGGATCACCTTGGGATTATAACAGTCAGCGGTACCCGCTCCACAAACCAGGTTCTTAACGCCAAACCAGTCTGCAGTCCTAATGATTGTGCCCAGGTTTCCCGGATCCTGGATCCCATCGAGCAGAAGCGTGATTCCTTCCCAGGTTTGAGGAAGCTTTACCATTGGTTTCCGAAGTACCACAAGAACATTGGAAGGAGTATGTAGTGACGACAGCTTTTCCATTTCCTGAACCGATACTTCCACGATCTTTTGTATCAAATTCTGATGAATACTGTTATTCCAGTCAATCCAGTCACTGCAGGCATAGATATTGATGATATCCGAAGGGGAAAGGGCAATGGCCTCTTCGGCCATTTTAGGGCCTTCCACGATAAATTGACCATACTCTTCCCTGAATTTTTTATGGAATAAAGATTGGATATATTTGATCTGCGTTTTACTCAGCATTGGTGATCGTTTATATGCCCCTAATCGAAACAAAACATTTCAACTCCTTTCTCCTTTTTGCATTAGGGCTATGCTTGAGTGTGATCAGTTCCTGTACAGTAGTAAAGAAATATCCAAAGAACACACCCTTCATTTTCGAAAATACGGTAAATATCAAAGGAGAAGTTGAAAAGGACAAGAAGGCCGACCTCAAATCCGAGCTTGAAAAGCAGATCGAGGACAGTGCTGCAGTTTTTGCCAACAGTAAGCTGCCCTGGCCCAAGGCACCCTGGATTATTCCCGTGCCGGTTATCCAGAACCCCTCTGTATTTGACAGTGTCCATGTTTTACGGTCCACGGTCAACATGACGAATCTGATGATCAGCAAGGGATACAGAACTGCTTCAGTTAGTTTCGACAGTTCCCTGACCATTAAAAAAGACCAACACCGGGTAAAGGTAAAATATGAAGTCAACGCGGGTAAACTGTACAGGATCGATTCTGTTGCCTATAACCTAAATGACACCAACCTGCTATCGATATTGCAGGAGCATAATAAATCGCCAAAACTGAAAAAAGGAGAACCGTTTGATTACGCTTCGGTAGATCAGGAGCTGAATAACATGGTCAATGTTTTCCGGAACCATGGTTACTATAAGATCTCGAGGGAAGATTTTTTTGTTGAAGCTGATTCGGGCTTTGCCGCTTTGATCGACCCTACTATTGACCCGTTTGAATATATACGCAGACTGGCAGAGATAGAAGAAAGAAGAAGGGAGAACCCCCAGGTGGATCTATATATCAGGCAATACCCGATACGGGATTCATCGAGATTTTCAACATACACGATCGGCACCTTTACAGTATACCCGGATGCCCCCAACGAATTGAACACCCAGGAAAGAGATACCACTGAAACGTATATTGAAGGTTTCAAGATCGTTTCGTTCCAGAATACATTTAAACCTTCGTTCATTGCCAGCCAGATCGAGCTGAAACCCGGCTATGAATTCAGCCAGGACCATTTTTCCCGGACACTGAACAACCTGAATAAACTGGGTGTATGGCAGAATATCAATATCCTGCCAAGAACCAACGACAGTCTTAAAACCATTGACTATTTCCTCCGCCTGAGCCCCGCCAAAAAACAATTTTTCAGTGTGGACCTTGAAGGCAGTAGTGTACTCAATACCAACCAGCTGGTACTGGTTGGATCGGGCAAGGTTGGTCTTTATGTCAATTTCAGGCTCCGGAACAGAAACATAGGCAAAAGGGCGATTCAGCTGGAAAACACGCTCAGAACCGGTATAGAATTCAATGATTTTACCAAGATCCTGTCTTCCGAGATCACCCAGGGCAACAGGATCACCATACCCTGGCTGCTTACGCCTTTCAGCAAGAAATTCGAGAACAAGTTCCAGAGTGCCAAAACCATTGTTGCTTTTGATATCTCCTATATAAACAGGTTCCAGTATTATGAACTGTTCACCATCAACACATTCCTGGGTTACGAGTGGAAACCCAAACCCAATGTGACCTGGCAGTTCAAACCCCTGAACATTGAACTGACCAGGATCAGGCCGGACAGCCTGTTTAAAGATGCCATTCAACAGAATCCTTTGCTGGTTTATGCATATAACAATGGTTTTGTGTTTGGCACCAATCTCAGTTATTCGCGCAATTTCAATCATCGTAGTCCAAGGCATGCGAGTTCCATAAGGCTATACGGAGAAGAGTCGGGTCTGCTGCTGGGTGAGCTCTTCAAAAGCCAGACCGCATCGGGTAAACTGTTTGGGGATCTTTACAGGTTTTTGAGATTGGATGTGGACTACAGGCATTATATCAATAATAAAAAAACCAGTTGGGTATTTCGGGCCTTTGCCGGTTACGGGCTTGCATTCAATACTGAATCCAGGCAGGGTGATGTTACCTTGCCCTTCTTCAAGAGTTATTATTCCGGTGGCCCTAACAGTATGAGAGGATGGCAGATCCGTAAACTGGGAATCGGCTCCAGTGTCTATTTCGATACACTGGCCAATGGAACATTCAACGATAAATACGCTGACATAAGACTGGAAGCCAACCTTGAATACCGGTTCAACCTGTTCCGGCTGTTTGGATTCTGGTTCAGGGGAGCTTTGTTCACTGATGTAGGCAATATCTGG
>JAHEFC010000339.1 GCA_024640385.1 Sphingobacteriales bacterium | reverse complement strand
AATTATCCTGTCTGCTTTTTGATTTTGTTGTTCGGGCTCTTGGCTGTTTGCGCATCCACTCCAGTTCCTTTCGGTACGTATTACGCGCTTTGTCGATACTGGCCGATTCGCTTTCCATGCGCGCCGCTTTTTTCTCCAGGTAATTTTCGTAGTTGCCTTTGTAGGTATACAGCTGACCGTTGTCGATCTCCCAGATCTCATTGCAAACTTCATCCAGAAAATACCTGTCGTGCGTCACCAGCAACAGTGTGATCTTTTCTTTATTCAGATAATGCTCAAGCCATTCCACCATTTCTACGTCGAGGTGGTTGGTGGGCTCATCCATGATGAGCAGTATATGTTTATGTTCGAAGCCAATATCGATCAGGGTGCGAGCCAGTGCAACACGCTTTCTCTGCCCACCGCTCAGCGTTCCTACCACCTGGTGCAGATTCTGGATCCGGAGTTTACCAAGGATCTGTTTTACCTTGGCGTCAAAATCCCAGGCATTCATTTCATCCATCTTTATAATAGCTTCAGACTGCCTTGCATGGTCTTCTGTTTCCATGGCGTCTTCATATTCCCGGATGGCATCCATTACCGGATGTTTATGGAAGAATATGTTCTGGAGTATGGTTCCCCCCTCGAAGAATTCGGGATTTTGTTCGAACAGGGCGATATCCACGTCTTTATTCACCCAAACCTTGCCAACATCTTCATATTCCTTACCTGCCAGTATCCTTAGCAGGGTGGTTTTTCCGGTACCATTCCGCGCAATGAGCGCGATCTTGTCACCTTCAGAGATATGAAAACTTAAATTGGAGAACAGTGGTTTTATACCGAACGACTTACTGATACCTTCTGCCGACACATAATGCATGGCGCAAAGATATTTCAAAGTCAAAAGTCAAAGGTAAAAAGTCAAAAATGGCAGTATTTACTCATTTGCCGGCGAAATAGATCAGGGAGCAGATCAAGATGGTGACGAGGATCACGATCGGCAGGGTCCATTTTTCCTTTTGTGCCTGTTTTTTCTTCTTTTTCTGAAAAACACGGATATCGTTCAGCAAAACCGGATCCTCATTTGCGATCTGCTCAAGCTTTGGCCATAGCCGGGAAAGCCTTATTGGGTCTATGGGACTGGCTGCAGACAGCAGGTATTGAACAATGGTTTTATTGATCTCTTGCTCTTTGAACTGGAGCAGGCAGTCCATATTTTCTTCTGAAACCAGTTTCAGGATCCGATCCGTGATGCCTTCCTGGTCCATCCGGAAAACATCCTGGGTAGAAACATACTTGTCCAGCTTGAGTACTTTGTCCAGGATGGAGTAGGGGGTAAGCGGTTCTTTATCTGTGTAATTCTCATGATACACCTGGTGAAGCCATCTTTCCTGCAGCCAGGCTTCTTTTTTTGCAGGCTGGGTCAGGGTTTCATAGGCTTCCTTGATATCGTGAAAACGGGCTGCAGCGTATTTGTCGTTCTGATTTTTGTCAGGATGAAATTGCTGGGCCAGTTTGCGGTACTGACGTTTGATCTCATCGCGGGTAGACATGGGAGTGCATTCGAGAATCGCGTAATAATCTTTCATAAAAAAACACAGGGACGCAGAGGGGGACGCAGAGACGCAGAGGAGGACGCAGAGACGCAAAGATAATTTCCTTATATTTAAGTTGCCCTCTGCGTTTCTGTGTTCCTTTCTGCATCTCTGCGTTCCCCTCTGCGAAGATAATTATTTAGCGTTCATGATATCCACCTGGTCGTAATACCAGGCTGCGATATCCGTTTTACCTGTGGAATCCATGTGATGGACCAGGTGTATGGGCAAATATGCAGTTTTGCCATTCTTGTATTTGATGGTGAACATGCCCCAGGCCATAAGCCATTTACCATTAGCGGCATATCCGCTGTTGTCCTCTTTGTCAACGCCCAGGTAAGTAGCATTTGTAAATGTCGCGGAGGC
Organism: Sphingobacteriales bacterium; assembly: GCA_024640385.1. Lineage (GTDB taxonomy): Bacteria > Bacteroidota > Bacteroidia > Chitinophagales > Chitinophagaceae > Pollutibacter. Next base: position 2,800 of record JAHEFC010000339.1, on the reverse strand, counting down.
CACTGAATCGGTCCTCGTTTTGAAAAAAGCTTCCAGGCCCTGTTTGCCTACAAGACTGTCGCCGGTTCCGGGGTAATAAACTTTTGCGTTATCCGCATAAGTGCTGAGCCATGCTGCCTGGTTGCCATCGCAATAGGCCTGAATGCCATCTTGCAGGGTTTTAAGATCTGTTGAAGGAAGGAGCGAGGAAGATGTGGCTGCAGTTGCCGGAGCGGCGGCCTCTGTTTTGGTTTCTTCTGTTGGCCCTGCGTTGCAGGCAAATAATCCGCCAAGAGCAAGAACAAAAAGGGTTTTTTTCATTTGTTTTTGATTTTAGGTTAAACAGGTTTTTAAAAAAAAGGCTCCCGAAGGAGCCAGTAACTTATTTCGATGCTTCCATAACCCTGTGCATATCGTAATACATAGCCATGATGTCTACTTTGCCGGCACTGTTCAGGTGCTGCACCACATGTATGGGAAGTCCTATTCTTTTTCCATTCTTGTATTTGATGGCATAGGTGTACCAGGCCATCAGCCAGTCACCCTGTGCTACTGCAGGGTTGGTGCTGTTGCGGATACCCAGGTAAATAGGGTTGACAACCTGGATCGAGTCGGCCATGGCCCTTCTTTTAGTGTAAAAATCTGATACGGCTTTTTTCCCTACCAGGCTGTCGCCGGGAGCCGGGTAATAAAATTTGATATTCTCGTCCATATCGGCGGTAAAGGCTGAAATGTCTCCAGAAGCATAGGCCTCAATCGCTTTTTTCACGCCGTCTGTTGATGAAGGGGGCAGAACAATGGAATTGGCAGCATCAGTAGCGGTAGGTCTTTCGGAATTGGCTGCCGGGGCTTCATTCTCTACTGGTTTTGAGTCAGTGCCTGAATTACAGGCAGATAGCAGAAATAATGCAATGGCAATTGCAGGGATTTTTTTCATGTTTAAGGAGTTTTAAATTAGTGTAAAATGGAGGGTAGGAGTTCTATAGGGCAGGTTATACAAATTATACATATTATTCAAAGAAACATAATTGTTTTTCGCAACAAGAAGGACATATTGTCGTTAGATTCTGTATGAAAACTGACCGTATTTCTGCTGTTTACCTGTTGGCCTTTCTGTCGCTATTTTTTGTGGAATGTCGCCAGACTTCAAATAATCCCGGCGCCCAAAGTAGCAAAAGCCTTACCAAGGTTGCACCCGTTAGTATAACCCGTGTAGCCGGGCCTGTGGTTCCAAAGGCAGACAGTTCACCGGTTGCGATCATGGCCAGAAAACAGGTACCCATTCTATGTTACCACCAGATCAGGGAGTTCAGGCCGAAGGACTCGGAGCGTGCCAAAGACTATATTGTTCCACCCGGGAAATTTGCTGACCAAATGAAGTTGCTGGCCGACAGCGGCTTCACCACCATACTTCCAGACCAGTTGATGGAGTATCTGAAATACGGAGTTCCCATTCCTGATAAATCGGTCATGATCCAATTTGATGATGCTGATCTCAGCCAGTACGAAGTGGCTAAACCCATACTTGATAAATACGGGTTCAAAGCCTGTTATTTTATCATGACGGTAGTTTTGAATAAACCCGGCTACATGAAGAAAGAGCACGTGAAACAATTATCCGATGAGGGAAATATCATTGGTTCACATACCTGGGATCATATGAATGTAAAGAAGATGGAAGAGAAAGACTGGGCCATCCAGGTTGAAAAACCTTCCAGGCAGTTAAGCGAGATCACAGGCAAACCGATTGAGTATTTCGCCTATCCGTTTGGGTTATGGAATGAAGATGTGGCCAGGGAATTGGAGGATCACGGATTCAAAGCGGCATTTCAGCTTTCTGCAAAAAGAGACAGCGCACAACCGCTATATACCATCAGAAGAGTGATCATACCAGGCCAGTGGGACGCAGAGAGGATGTATCGGTTTATGAAAGGCAGCTTCAATTAGCAGGTTGCAGGTTGCAGGTTGCAGGTGGCAGGTGGCAGGTGGCAGGTTGCAGCACAGTAAATATTTCTGCAACCTGTAACCTGTAACCTGCCAATTTATGCTTTTGAATCTTTGAAAAACTCGGCATGGAATCCATACACAATGGCTTCGGGCACGGTGGCTCTTGCGATCTCGGTCATGCTTGAAGCATCGAGCAGCAGCAGGAATGAATTCTTTCTTTCCGAATCCAGCACTATAGACAGCAACACGCCGTCTTCATCATGTTTACTTCCCGGCCTGGGAACAAAGCAGGGCTCGCCGGGAAAACAACCCTCCTCATTCCAGTACATGGTTTCACCGTTTTTTGTGTTGATCCTGACTATGCTGTTGTAAAACCCTTCCCTTTTCGAAGGATGTATGCTCACCCCGTAGGTATATCCGTAGTTTCCATTGGTATTGAACCTTTCGTAGTCGATACGGGGTAGTTCAATACAGGCTTCTGATATGGTATGGTGTGAGATCATTTTTGTTCGCAGGTTCATTCGGTATCTTCTCAGCGTTCCGAAGGGTAATTGACTTCCTGGTTTTTCAAGTTCCTTCAGATAATAGTTTTCTACAATCGATGCATCGTCGTAAGCATTGAGATCCATGACTAGTTCATCACCTTCTTCCCATGCATTCACATGATGAAAACTGAAGAAAGGATCCGTTTCAAAACGTGCAACGGTTTTACCGTTTGATCTATCTATCACCCAGATACTCGCACCCTCTTCGGGCAGCCATTTATGATTCTCGATATAGGGCCTTTTCCAGAACAGAAGCTGTATCGGAACCACAACCAATGGCCCGGCAGCAATGATGAAATATTTCTTACTCATTCCAAAACCATGGAGAT
>JAHEFC010000338.1 GCA_024640385.1 Sphingobacteriales bacterium | reverse complement strand
AAATGAAATATCCGTGGGGTCCAAATTCATCAAGCACCTTCAGTGGCGTTTTAGCCGGGTGCACCCTTACATAAGTGCCCCTGTCCGCCAGGCACTGCAAAATATTTTTCTTTACCCCGAAATCCAGCACTGACACCCTGATGGGAGCATTGGGATCTCCTAGATGATACACTTCTTTGGTTGACACATGTGAAGCCAGTTCAAGCCCTCCCATAGAGGGGACCTTTGCCAGTTCTGTTTTAAGGAAATCCACATCCGTGGTTTCGGACGATATGATACAGTTCATAGCACCCTTTGTTCTCACAGCGGTCACCAGGGCCCTCGTATCCACGTCTTCGATGGCAACAATGTTCTGACCTTCCAGGTAGTTCTGAAGCGATTCTGTGGCCTGCATACGGCTGTAGCGCTCTTCCAGGTTGCGCCCTATCAATCCCCTGATCTTTACCGAATCTGATTCCACATCTTTGGGCATCACACCATAGTTGCCAACGTGCACACTGTTCATGATCAAAACCTGTCCATAGTAGCTTGGATCAGTGAATACTTCCTGGTAGCCCGTCATTCCGGTATTGAAACAGAGTTCTCCGGAGGTGGTCCCGGTTTTCCCAAACGCTTTACCATGATACACTGTTCCATCTTCCAATACAAGTACTGCGGGCTTATTTGAATTCAAAACTTCGGGCATTATGCTGATTTTAAAATTTTTGCAAAATAAAAAAGGCAAGTCTATAAAGACCTGCCTTTCTATCAACTATTTGTAAACATTTCTTATTCTGCCGCTTTGTCGTCTGTTGATTCAGTCGCTGGTTTAACTTCTGCACTTGCATCAGCTGCTGGAGCTGCCGCTTTTTTCTTAGCGCCACCGCTACGACGGGTTTTCTTGGCCGGTGCTGCAGCTTCGCCTTTGCCTTTACCGTAGATCTCGTTGAAATCCACCAGTTCGATCATAGCTCTTTCTGCATTATCACCGATACGGGCTCCAAGTTTCAGGATGCGGGTGTAACCACCCGGGCGCCCTGCTACTTTAGGAGCAACAACTGTGAACAATTCTTTTACCGCATCTTTATCGTTCAGGTAACTGAAAACCACCCTGTGCTGGTGCATGATCTGCTCCTTGGTTTCGGTCTTCTTGGTTTTGGTGATCAGTGGCTCAATGTAAGTTCTCAGTGCCCTTGCTTTTGCCAGTGTAGTCACAATACGTTTGTGCTGGACCAGCTGGCAGGCGAGGTTGCTTAAAAGTGCTCTCCTGTGCGACGCTGTGCGGCTCAGGTTGTTGATCTTGTCTCCGTGTCTCATGTTGACTTTTGTTTTACGCTGTACCGGTCAGGAATTACAACGTTTGTTATTGAAATGTGGTTAATTTGATAAATGTGGGCCAATGTGGAGAATGCTTTCACATTCATCGCATTTATCACATTTATCACATTACTAAAATTCGTCTTTATCCAAACCCAGCTTGCTCAGGTCCATCCCGAACTGGAGTCCACGCTCGTGAAGCACCTGCTCGATCTCAGCCAGTGATTTCTGGCCAAAGTTGCGGAACTTCATCAGGTCTTCCTGCTCGTACTGTACCAGCTCGCTGAGGCTGTTGATCTTGGCAGCTTTCAGGCAATTGAAGGCGCGTACAGAAAGATCCAGATCTTCCAGCGGCGTCTTCAGGATCTTGCGAAGCTGAAGGGTCTGCTCGTCTACCAGGTCTTCTTTCTTTTCTTCCTTATTGTCGAAAGTGATGTTCTCGTCAGTGATGATCATCAGGTGCTGGATCAGGATCCGTGAGGCCTGCTTAACCGCTTCTTCAGGATGGATGGTACCATCTGTAGTGACGTCCATGACCAGTTTCTCATAGTCAGTGCGCTGTTCCACACGGGTATTCTCGATCGCGTATTTTACATTCTTGATCGGAGTATAAATAGCATCGATGGGAATATATCCAAATGGAGCATCTTTCACTTTATTCTCATCTGCAGGAACGTATCCACGTCCTTTAGTGATCGTAAGTTCAATGTTCAGTTTGGCGGTAGAATCCATAGTGCAGATCAGCAGATTGGGGTTCATGATCTGGAAAGAGTTTGTAGCTTCTCCGATCATGCCCGCAGTGAATTCACTCCTGCCTTTGATGGACAATGTGATCTTTTCATTACTCATATCGTGGTCAACAACCTTCTTGAAACGAACCTGCTTCAGGTTCAGGATCATTTCAGTTACGTCTTCCACTACACCCTTTATGGTGGCAAACTCATGGTCTGCACCTTCAATGAAGATGCCTGAAATTGCATATCCTTCCAGGGAACTTAAAAGTACCCTGCGGAGGGCATTACCGATAGTTACGCCATAGCCTGGCTCCAGTGGACGGAATTCGAACTGAGCTTCGAAATCGTTTGCTTTCTGGAGTATGATCTTGTCAGGCTTTTGGAAATTTAAAATGGCCATATTTAAATTTCAGATTTTAATTGGTGATCCCGTTTTCACGGGAAATTGAGAAATGGGTTATTATTTAGAGTACAATTCCACAATTAGTTGCTCCTTGATATTCTCAGGAACACTTTCCCTTTCGGGCCTTGCGATGAATGTACCGGTCTTTTCAGCTTCATTCCATTCGATCCAGTTGAACTTGGGGTTCTTACCCTTCATCTTTTCAACCAGGCTGGCATTGCCCGCACTCTTTTCTTTAAGTCCGATCACATCGCCGGGCTTCAGGGAGTAAGAAGGAACGTTCACCACTTCACCATTCACTGTGATATGCTTATGGGCTACCAGCTGACGTGCAGCGGGGCGGCTTGGAGCGATACCTAAACGGAAAACGGTATTGTCGAGACGGGATTCCAGCAACTTGATGAGGTTCTCACCAGTTACACCTTTCATCCTTGCGGCTTCATCGAAGGTGTTGCGGAATTGACGCTCAAGCAAACCATAAGTGTATTTTGCTTTTTGCTTCTCTTTCAGCTGGATCGCGTACTCACCTGGCGCTTTGCGCTTGCGGGTGGGTCCATGCTGACCGGGAGGGTTACTGTTTTTGGTGAGCCATTTGCCATTTCCAAGAATGGGCTCGCCGAAGATCCTGCAGATCCTTGTTTTTGGGCCTGTGTAACGTGCCATAATTTTATTTGATTGATTTTTTACAAATGATCCTCGATTATTAAAAAATCATAAAACTGAATCGGGACCGAACGATTATCGAATTTGCGGATTTACAGATTGGCGCATTGAATCCGTCAATTCGCCAATCCGGTTATCCGTCAATTTATACTCTTCTCTTCTTAGGAGGCCTGCAACCATTGTGCGGAAGCGGGGTCACGTCCTTGATCATTACCACCTCGATGCCTGAATTAGAGAGGGCGCGGATAGCGCTTTCCCTACCTGCACCAGGGCCTTTCACATAAACATCCACCCTCTTCATACCGGCTTCAAATGCAACTTTTGCTGCATCAGATGATGCCATCTGAGCTGCATAAGGCGTGTTCTTCTTGGAACCTTTGAAACCCATTTTGCCAGCAGAACTCCAGGAAATAACCTGACCCTGCTTATTGCAAAGGGAAATAATGATGTTGTTGAAAGTTGCTGAAATGTGAGCATCGCCAAATGAATCTACTTTTACGACTCTTTTCTTGGCAGCTGCTTTTGCGCTTTGTTGTGCTTTAGCCATGTTTAATTGATAGGTAATCTTTAAAAATTATCCCGTTCCCGGGACCCTGTCAACCCTCCTCCAGCACTAATGGTATCCGGAATTGAACAGGTATTTCAAGTGCTATATAAAATGACTTGAGGCAAGTTCTCACAAAGCCTCAAACCAGATTACTTCTTAGTCGCTTTTTTCTTACCGGCAACTGTCTTACGCTTACCTTTCCTCGTACGACTGTTGGTTCTTGTCCTTTGACCACGAACCGGCAGTCCTTTACGATGACGGAGTCCGCGATAACAAGCTATGTCCAACAGACGTTTGATACTCATCTGCACTTCTGAACGAAGCTGACCTTCTACCTTGAACTCATTGGTGATGATGTTACGGATGGCAGTCAGCTCATCGTCGTTCCACTCATGCACTTTCTTGTTCACATCAATGGAAGCTTTATCCAGGATGTACTTCGCTGTAGATGGACCAATACCGTAGATATAGGTAAGTCCAATTTCACCCCTTTTATTCTTAGGTAAGTCGATACCGGCAATACGAGCCATATGCTAATTTGTCTTTTTTAATTGTTTATCGGCGCAACCTGCTACCCGCAAACTGCAACCTGCTGAAACTATCCCTGGCGCTGCTTAAAGCGGGGATTCTTCTTGTTGATCACGTACAGCCTTCCCTTTCTCCTCACGATCTTGCAATCCACGCTGCGCTTCTTAATTGCTGCTCTTACTTTCATGATTATCGTTTTTCAGAATTATTTATACCTGAATATGATCCGTCCCCTGGTCAGGTCGTACAAGCTCATCTCCACTCCCACCTTGTCACCAGGAAGTATCCTGATGTAGTTCATCCTCATCTTTCCGGAGATCGTAGCCAGTATCTCGTGCCCGTTTTCAAGCTTAACTTTGAACATAGCATTACTCAACGCTTCTACGATAACTCCATCCTGTTTGATCAACGCTTGTTTAGCCATACTTTTTGGGTGCGCAAAGATAAGAAAATCAAATTCCCCAGCAAAATGTCAAGATGAGAAATGTGAAAAAATATGGGGAACGCAGGAAATGAGGAGAATGAAATATAATTAAGATGCTGAAAATCAGCATTTTAATCGAAAATATCATTTCCCTGTCATTTCC
>JAHEFC010000059.1 GCA_024640385.1 Sphingobacteriales bacterium | reverse complement strand
CTTATAAGCCCACTGGTGCACAACGAAGGCATTTTCCGGGTCGCCAACACTGTTGAATGCGCCCCAGGTATGCTCCTGGAACAATACGACACCACGTTTGGCCCTGTATAATGACACCGGGTCCAACATAACTTTTTCCTGCCCGGCGATCTTTTCCAGCAGCAGGATCTTCTGGCTGGCCAGTCGTACATCACCTTCTTCTTTCGCAGTGGAATAAGCACCATCTTCCCAATAAGGCGTGAAATCTCCGCTCAGTACCGTGATCTTAGTACCATATTTCTTTTCAAATCGTTCAAACATATCCGTCACATTGGCAAGTACCAGTTGCGGCCTCGCATATTTCTGATTCCATTTTCGCACATAATCGGATATACTGCTGTCGGTAGGACCATTATCCGCGACTATATTATATCGCCAGTGTACCATGCTGTAGGGATACCCGATGGTATCAAGTTCATTCATATAGTCAGCGATCTTATCTTCTCCCCTTTCTTCAACACCACCTTCGGGAACTCCATGCCAGGAGGAATATCCCTTACCACAGGTCCAGAACAACACACTGTCTTTCCCGGATGCTGATTTCCACCAGAATGCTTTATTCCCCTGCTCCATCAAGGTTGTCCCGATCCGGTCGCCCATATAAGGCGGTGTACCAATATAATTGGGACCATTTGAAAAATACCTGATCCCATTTTTCGCCATAGCCGATACCGTGGTCCAACTCATGCCGGGTATATCACTCATCATTCCTGTTTTCACAGGGATCTTTAAACTATCCCTGAGCCTGGATGCATATTCATAATTCCAGCTGAGTTCCTCCGGTAAGGCAAGTCCTGTAAGCACATTGGCATAAGTGCCGGCTACCACAATCCGCCCGTTCTTAACGTATTCAATAAACTGTTTCCTTTCTGCTTCAGAAGATGAGTCAAAGAAATTCTCCACCGCCCAGGCACTTTCAATATTCCAAATGAACTGGCTTCCGGAGGGATAGTTATTGGTTTTTTCGATCAGCTTCATAGCCCGGCGGATATTGCCGGTATGTATCCTGATCACGTCTTCCTGTATATGGGAGTACCCTATATCAGTGTGGGAATGATGGACCAGGTTGATCTCCCTGTCGGCCACCGGATTCAGCGTAATGAAGCTGTCCACCGAAAGTATCTTACCTACACTGGCCTTAAACGGGAGCCTGGTAGTAGTTTGAACCGAAGCCACCGGAATATCAAAAACATTGAACCCATTGTTCACTACGAACTGTCCGGCTTTTTTATCAGCAATACTCACCGTTAAAATATCTGTATTCCCAAAATGAAGCACCACAAAACGAATGGGCTGGCTTGCCCCTTCTTTCAGCACGAACGGCAGCGGGCGGACTTCCAGTTTTTCTTCAAACGCATATTTAAAGGTCATGTACCAGTCGTTACTCTGCTGTTCCTTTCCGGTCACCCTGATCTTGAGTGAAGTGCCGGGCTTATATTTTGACAACGGCACTCGCAGGTAAGCCATCCCATGAGAATCACTGGCCCCGTCTTTGGTTTTCAATTCAAAAACCATTCGGGTGCTGTCGGCTGCACCAAAACTCCAATAGGCAGGATATTGTTTAGCCTGTGTAGTAAAACTCAGCACATATGTATCGTTAATATAAAGATCAAAGCTCCGTTCACCGCTGCTGGTACCAGACGAATGCGCCGCGATCCAGGTGAAATAGGCGTACTCCCCCCTGGTATCCTGCGGGATGACATCTGTCATCCATTCTATTGATTTCTTCCCATCAGAAGCCCTGGTCAACAATGCTTCCTTTGCATACTTGGGATATACCGAATAATAGGGAATGGTTTCACCACTGATCCCTTTGACATATCCGTTGATCAGCTTCTGCTGACCAAATACAGGAACAGTAGCCTGGGCAAAAATGAAACGGCTTGAAAAAAGAGTTAAGGCAGTAAAAAGAATGGCGAGGTTAGAACTTCTCATGGCATTTGTATTAGAACGGCGGGAAGGTAATATCTTCAACACAATGAAAAGCTGATAAAAACTTGCAAAAATCATCGATTATATCAGTGTAGTTATGAAAGAATATTTGGTAGGACTGGATATTGGAGGAAGTCATGTAGCCGGAACCCGGGTCAGGCCGCATGAACTTGCTTCTGGCCCCTTGGTCAATAAACCCATCAATTCAACAGCTGGAGCTGGTGAGATCATCAGTTCTGTTGCCGATCTTATCAAAGAGCTGACAAGGGATCTGGATGGAAGGATCAGTGTGGGAATTGCCATGCCCGGGCCATTTAACTATCCCCAGGGCATCTTTGAGATCCACGGCGTGGGGGGCAAATTTGGCAACTGTTTCGGCCTGCATTTCGGCGAGGCGCTGAAAACCTTTACCGGGTTGGACAAGAGGGCAAGGTTCTATTTTTTCAACGATGCGCAATGCTTTGCACAAGGCGCTTACAGGCATTTTGCATTAGCTGACCAGAACGTCATCTGCATTACTCTTGGCACAGGCTTCGGGTCAACTTTCATTATCAATGGCGCAATTACAGGAAAACATGAGAATATTCCAGCCTCAGGCATGTTCTACAACGAACCATTTAAAAATGCCCTGGCGGATGATTATTTCTCTTCCCGCTGGTTCTTACAAGCATACAAGCATGCTACAGGTGAAGCTATTTCATCAGTAAAAAAACTGGCAGAGCTGGCAAAAACGGATCCCAGGGCGCTACATATCTTTGAAGAATTTGGCAAAAACCTGGCCAGTTTCCTGGCACCCTGGATCAACAGATCAAAAAGCACCGCACTGATCGCAGGAGGAAACCTTACAAAAACATGGGAGCTGTTTGGTGGATCTTTCAAACAACATCTGTCGGGATCAGGAGCAGATATTACAGTTCATGTTTGCCACCACACAGAACAGCTGATCATAGAGGGGGCCGCCTTTCTGGCACAACAAACAAAAAATCAGATGGAGGAACAAAAAATACGCAAAACCAGTCAGCCGATTTTGCCTTTGAAAAGGCCAGCCACCCGCAATTCAGGAGGGTATGAGATCTTCCCGGCTTTCAAAATAAAAGAAGGAACCGTTCTAACCGGATTCGAAACCCTGGCGCGCGAACTCAGTACAGAAAAAACGGTGATCATCGATGGATTCGGCGGCGTGATCTGGGACAATTTCAGGGAGAACCTGAATATGCACCTGGACAAGCTTGGGGTAAAACCGCTTTGGTTCGATATTAGAGCATGCCTGAAAACCGAAGATACCATCAACACCATGATCACAGGCAGTCTGAATGGCGATGATCCTGTTTTTGGAAAAAGATTTACAGGAAACATTCAGGATTTTTTTGATGAATACAAACTGAATCTCATCTCCCCTGATGAAGATGCAGGAATGAACATTGTATATGGCACAGGCGCTGCACTATGCGGATGGATCGGTAAGCTCATTTATCTCGACCTTCCCAAAAATGAGATCCAGTACCGTATGCGCGCCCGGTCTATCTATAATCTAGGTTCAGCAACGCATTATGAAAACACCCAGATGTACAAGCGTTTCTATTTCGTAGACTGGCCTGTACTGAATGAACATAAAAAGAATTTACTCCCCGAAATAGATGTTATTATTGATGAACAAAGGGTGTCCGAGATCTCATGGATGCACGGTAAGGATCTGAGAACTGCCCTGGACCAGGTATTGAAGCATGCATTCAGGGCCAGGCCCTGGTTTGAAGCCGGAGTATGGGGCGGGCAGTGGATGAAAGAAAAACTGACAGGCCTCTATCAGGAAGAGATCAACTATGCGTGGTCGTTTGAACTGATAACGCCTGAGAACGGCATAGTGCTGGAGCAGAACGAAAACCTGCTGGAAATATCCTTTGATTTCCTGCTGTATCATGACAACGTAAAAGTTTTGGGAAAAGCCGCAGATCGATTCGGTTATGAGTTCCCGATCAGGTTTGATTTTCTGGACACCTTCGATGGAGGTAACCTTTCCATTCAATGCCACCCACGCACTGATTATATACGGGAACATTTTGGTGAAACTTTCACACAGGATGAAACTTATTATATCCTTGATTGCAAACCCGGTGCGGAAGTATTTCTTGGGTTTCAGGATGATATCGACCCGGAAAAATTCAGGGCCGGACTGGAAGATGCACAGCATAATGGAACGGAATTGAACGTCAGGGAATATGTGCAGACATTCCCCGCCAATAAACACGATCTGTTCCTGATCCCGAATGGTACCATTCACGCGTCAGGCATGAACAATATGGTATTAGAGATCAGCAGCACTCCCTATATTTTCACATTCAAGATGTACGACTGGCAAAGGCTTGACCTAACAGGCAAACCCCGCCCGATCAATATCGGCCATGCTTTCAATAACCTGGATTTCGACCGGAAAGGGAAATGGGTGGCTGATCACCTCGTATCAAAACCAGAATTGATCGAACGTACAGGCAGGATGTCGAGATACCTCCTTCCCACCCACCCCGAACATTTCTATCGAATAGAGAGATATGAATTTTCAGGTGAGGTCAGTATCACAACGAATGGGCAATGCCATATTGGAATGCTGGTAGAGGGAAGAGCAATTGATATTGCGACAGATGACCTGGTGCAAACCTTTCATTATGCGGAGACTTTCGTTATACCTGCAGCGGCAGCAGAATATAAATTGATCAATACCGGACCGCAAACAGCCAGGGTTGTGATCGCCTCTGTAAAAGATGAATAAAATTGAAGATGATGAGTTGTAAGAAACTGAAGGGCCATTTGAGGTTATTCATTACTCTTTTTGTGTTGATCCTGGCTTATCCTGACGAAACCAATGCTCAAACGAAAAAAGAAGTTACTCATCATGCACAGACCTGGTTGAGTATCAACAGTACTTATCGCTTTTCCAAACGATGGGGCATGCTTGGTGATTTTCACTATCGGAGTACCATAGCATTTAAAGATCCCAGGTTTTATTTCCTGCGACTGGGTGCCAATTATTGGATCCAGGAAAAAATGACCGCCGAAGCAGGATATGCGCATACCTGGCTTTCTCCGTCGCAATCAGGATGGCAAACCTGGGTCAATGAGAACAGGATCTATGAGCAATTCCTGTTCAGCACCAGCTCCGGGAAAACCATGATCACGCAAAGGTTCAGGAATGAACAAAGATGGATCCAGAAGATCCAGAACGACACAAGAACGGGCGATACAAAATTCATTAACAGGGTCCGCTACCTGCTTAGTTTCAACTTTCCTGTTTTTAAGAACCCAGGTATGCCTTCACTGGTAGTGGCCGACGAAGTACTGCTGAATTTTGGAAAAGAGGTGGTTTACAATACCATGGACCAGAACAGGATCTTTATAGGTATCAAACAGAATATCAATTCCCGCTTAAGTTATGATTTTGGCTACATGAATGTGTACCAGCAAAGGAGTTCGGGCTACCAGTACGATATGAACCATACCATTCGTTTATTTTTCTACTATAATGGAGGATGGAAAGGAGAAAACAAAAGAGTTCATCTGCCGGAACATCACGAAGAATGATTTAAATCAGCAGATCAAAACAGAATAATTGGCGTAATTTAAGGAAGCCTTTTCACACCTTAAATCAACCATATTGGATACGGTCGCTAATATATTTCGCGAACATACGGAACTAACTGTTTTCCTGACCCTGGCCTTTGGTTTTGGCATCGGACTTATAAAGATCGGCAATTTCAAGCTCGGGCCCATGCTGGGGTGTTTGTTTGCAGGTATGCTGATTGGTCAGTTGCATGTCGAGATCTCACCGGTGGTCAAGCTGATCTTTTTTGATCTCTTCCTTTTTGCCACAGGTTATAAAGTAGGTCCTCAGTTCTTTTACGGTTTAAAAAAAGATGCCCTGCCACAGTTAGCCCTGACTGTTATCATTACTGTGTCCTGCCTGTTGACTGCATTTTTCGTTTCAAAACTGATGGGCTATAATGTGGGTACCGCGGCCGGGTTACTGGCAGGAGCATTTACTGAATCGACTGTAATTGGTACAGCAAGCGATGCGATCAATAAACTTTCGTTGCCTGATGCGGAAAAGAAAGAACTGATCAATGCCATACCGGTGTCGTATGCCGTATCGTACCTGATCGGAACCTCTACCCTGGTATGGTTCCTTTCCACCCTGGCTCCCAAAATTCTCGGTGTTAACCTGAAAGAAGAAAGCAAAAAACTGGCTGCGAAATTGGGAGACCTGAGTGAAGCCGGAGCAGACATCAATTCAGCGTATAAAGAATGGACGATTCGGTCATTCCGGATCAGCGGAAAGCCCTGGAATAATATGACCATCGCAGAAATTGAGAACAGTATACCCGGTGTAAGGATCTTCATTCAACGCATTCGAAAAAACGGGGCGATCCTGGATCCTGATCCAAATACCATGATCCAGGAAGGCGATATCGTTGCTGTATCAGCGAGACAAGCGGTAATGCTGAATCAGCTTGCAAATATTGGAGATGAGGTAATAGATAAAGAATTGCTGGATTTTCCCATGGCCAAACTAAACATTGTTGTGACAAATAAAGTGGCTACCGGCAGAACATTAAAGTCTGTGGGGGACGAATATGGCCAGGGTATCATGCTGAACAGGCTGGTCCGGGGCGGCCAGGAGTTGCCATTTGAAGCAGGGACCATACTTCAAAATGGTGATATCCTGAGTGTAACGGGAAGGCAAAAAGATATTGACCGGGCTTCCGTCAAACTTGGTTTCATAGAATTAACCACCAACGACACGGATATGATCTTCCTGGGAACAGGTATAGTGCTGGGGGGGCTTATTGGCCTATTGTCCATCGAGCTGGGAGGTATCGTGATCACCCTGAGTACCAGTGGTGGTGCTCTTTTCATGGGCCTGATCTTTGGATGGATCCATTCAAAAACCCCGGCATTCGGAAAGATCCCCGATGCCGCACTTTGGATATTTGACACAATGGGACTGGCAACTTTCCTGGCCATTGTAGGTATTGGGGCAGGCCCAACCGTAGTGTCAGGCATTGAAAAAACAGGGTTCAGTATCTTAATTTCCGGTCTGGTGGTGGCAGTTCTTCCCCACATCATTGGATTACTGGCCGGACGATACCTGCTGAAAATGAACCCGGTGATATTATTGGGTTCGCAGTCTGGAGCCGGAACTACCACAACAGCCCTGAAAGCCATACAGGATGCAGCTCAGAGCAAAATGCCCGTTCTCGGTTATACGATACCGTATGCACTGGGGAATATCATCCTGACGGCCTGGGGACCTGTGATCGTTTCCCTGATGACCAGATAAGCCAAGTCAATGCCAACATTATGAAAAACAAATTATCATTACCTGCATTTTCCGATATAGTGCCAATTACAGGCTGGCTTCCTAAATACCAGATCAAACTCCTTCGCCCTGACATGATAGCCGGTTTGACCCTGGCATCTTTTGTTTTACCCGAATCCATGGCCTATGCATCCCTGGCGGGCGTACCCGCATATTTCGGCATTTACTGCTGCCTGGCAGGAGCCCTGTTCTTTGCGTTTTTCACCACTTCAAAACATGTTGCTGTTGGGCCAACTTCCTCGATTGCCCTGATGATCGGTTCCACCGTTGCGGTGCTGTCGGGAGGTGATCCTGAGAGATGGGCGGCCATTGCTGCATTAACGGCCCTGATGGTAGGCTTGATCTGCATTATCGCTTACCTGTTAAAATTAAGTTCACTGGTGAATTTCATCAGCACCAGTATTCTTCTGGGCTTCAAAGCAGGTGCTGCGCTTTCCATCATGTCAACACAATTTCCCAAACTCTTTGGCGTGGAAGGTGGCGGGTCCAATTTCTTTTCCAGGCTGGCACATATGGCCAATATGCTACCTGAAACCAATTATAGTGTGTTGATCTTTGGCCTGGCAGCCTTTATCGTACTGATCGCCGGCGATCATTTTCTTCCGGGTAAACCGGTTTCTTTAATGGTAGTGATCGCATCCATTATCATCATGAGTGTTACGGATCTTGCTTCAAGGGGGCTTCATATTACTGGCTTCATACCATCCGGACTGCCGGAAATCTCCAGGCCATCTTTGCGCTTTAATGATGTTGAAGGTGTACTGGAACTTGCATTTGCCTGTTTCCTGATGGGTTATATCGAAACCATATCTGCGGCCCGGACCTTTGCCATGAAACATCGCTATGATGTGGATCCAAGACAGGAATTGCTCTCGATGGGATTTGCCAACCTGGCTACTTCATTCTTCAGCGGATTTGTGGTTGCCGGGGGACTATCACAATCCACAGTAAATGATAAATCAGGGGCAAAAACACCCATGAGCCTCATTTCATGTTCGGCAGCACTTGCGCTCATTCTCGTTTTTATGACAGGTCTTTTGAAAAACCTTCCGCATGTAGTGCTGGCAGCTATTGTGATCCATGCTGTAATGGGACTGATCAAGATCAATGAGATCAAGCAATTGCGAAATCTCAGCAGGTTCGAGTTCACCATTGCCATGATCGCCCTTCTGGGTGTATTGGTTTTCGGGATCCTGAAAGGGGTTATGATCGCAGTGATCATGTCTTTATTATTATTGCTTCGCAAAATGTCAAACCCAAGGGTGGCAGAATTAGGAAGGATCGGTGATTCTGAACATTTTTCGGATATAAAAAGGCACCCTGATAATCGCGTTGTAAAAGGACTGCTTTTGCTTCGTATTGAAGCATCCATCATGTATTTCAATGCCGAAAATATACTGGCCGAAATAAATCATAAACTGGACGAGCATAAAGACACTCAAATGCTGGTTCTGGATCTATCATCTTCACCTTATGTTGATGTCAGTGGTTCCAAAATGCTGGTTGACCTGGCCAATGAACTCAAGCGAAAGAATATCCGGCTTAAGATCGCAGATGCACTGTCGGAGGTCAGGGAGATTTTAAGAAAGCAACATATGGAAGATATTATCGGTCATATCAGCCGGAGTGACTCAGTGGATTCCCTGGTGTCTGAATTCAACACATCAAAACAATAAGAAGCCGTAGAATACTTTTATCCTCCAAGCAGAATAGTCAGGCCTACCAGAATTACCCCGAGCAAGGTCAGGCATAAAGCCATGGATAACTTATTATATCCTCCGAATCCGGCCATGAACCATCCGCACATGAACATCAATACAACGGCTATTAAGTTGGAGACCCTTAGTGCAAGAATTGGTTCGTGTATGAACATGAATGGTATTGCCACTGGCAGGGTTGACAGGAAAACAAGCAGGAATATCCCGATGGCCGTTTTGAAATCAGCCCATACCAGCTTAAATTTCGTCTTATCAGCCGGCAAGGTCAATAATCCCTTCCTGATATCCTCGAGTTGCTCTTCAGAGAGCACTGAAGTAATCAACGGTGGCAAGGCCTCACCTATGTACTCTCTTGATTTTTCAGGATCTTTCGAATTGGCAATGAATCGAAGAATCGTTGATCCATGACCGCGGTATGCCAGTACGGATAAAATATACATTACAGCATCCACCAGTCCCCAGGCTATATTGCAACCAATAGCACTCACCAGCATCGTCCGCACATCTTCCTGGTTAGACTCCGCCACACTTAATGTACAGGTAAATGTCAGGGCCATGATCAGCCCGAAAAGTATCTCAGATATCCTCTCCACAGGGTCAAGCAGTCGCTTTGCCTTTCTGGGATCATCAGTTCTGCTTTTGACTAAGGTTTCAGTTGACATATTTTTAATAAGGTCAAACAGGAAATGCTGGCATTAACTCAGATTTCCAATGTAAGAATAATAAAACAAATGAATCCATACGGCAGGTCTCATCAAAACTGCGAATTTGACAATACACGATTCAGTACAGTATTGATATCAGCCGCCCTGTTGAAGATCATCAGATGCCCTGCTTTGAAAATTGAAAATGTAGGCCGGGTATACCGGTGCGGGAAGATTTCGTCGTGCGTACCATGAATGTGAAAGTATTCAATTTCCTCTTCTCCGGCATCCCATTGCATGATAGCTTCCACAGCCCAGCGGATGAACGCATGATCCATATCACGCGCCATTTGCCTTATTATAATTTTGTCTTCCGGTGATTCGCTGGTAAAAAATCTTTTGAAATAGACAAAATTCTTGATCAGTCCAGGTGTGGCCAGCCTGTGCATACCAAGTTCGAACGCTTTCTTATAATACCCCGGGAGATGTGAATGATGGGGAACTGTAGCGATCAGTATCAATTGTTTTGGGGAAAATTTCTTTGCGATCTCTACGGCCAGCATACCTCCAAAGGAAAGGCCTATCAATACAAATGGTTGCCCGGTATCGATCTGTTCTGCAAGACGCAGAGCATAAGATCCCAGGCTTTCATTTTGGCGGGGTTTGATCCACTCGATAAAATGTGCTTCAAACCCTTCAGGCAAATGGATATGCCTGAATACCCTTTTGTCGGCAGCAAGACCAGGGATGAAGTAAGCTTTCATTCATACAAAGTTACTGTTTGCAGGTTGCAGGTTCCGGGTTGCAGGTTGCAGAAAATTTTCTGGAACCTGCAACCTGCTATATCATCCTGAGCAAATCGTAGATTTGCCCAATGGATATTAAGAATAACATACTTGAAACGATCGGCCATACTCCCATGATCAGGCTGAACCGGATCACCAGGGATCTGCCCTGCGAAGTGGTGGCCAAGGTGGATTATTTCAATCCAGGCAACTCCATTAAAGACCGTATGGCGGTGAAGATGATCGAAATGGCAGAAAAAGAAGGAAAGTTAAAGCCCGGCGGTACCATAATAGAGTGTACATCCGGCAATACAGGTATGGGACTTGCCCTGGCGGCCATCGTAAAAGGCTATAAATGCATTTTCACCACAACTGATAAACAGTCCAAGGAAAAAATGGATATCCTCAAAGCAGTTGGAGCTGAAGTGATCGTTTGTCCTACCAACGTTGAGCCAGACGATCCCCGCAGTTATTATTCAGTGGCTACCCGGCTTGCCAGGGAAATACCAAACTCTTTCCATTTTAACCAGTACGATAACCTGGCTAACCGCCTGGCCCACTACGAAACTACCGGACCAGAGATCTGGGAACAGACAGACGGAAAGGTTACCCATGTAGTGGTCACCGCCGGAACAGGTGGTACAGTGACCGGAATAGGTATGTACCTCAAGGAAAAGAACCCGAATATCAAGATATGGGCGATCGATGTCTATGGATCGCTGCTCACAAAATATTTCAGGACGGGTGAAATTGATATGAATGAAGTACATCCATATATCAGCGAGGGCTTCGGGGAAGATTTTGTGCCGAAGAACTATGATATGCGGTATATCGATCATTTCGAGCAGGTGACCGATAAAGATGGTGCTATAATGGCCAGGAGACTGGCAAAAGAAGAAGGCCTGTTCTGTGGTTATAGCGCAGGCAGTTGCCTGCAGGGCCTAATGCAGTTAAAGCAAAATTTGAAGAAAGGAGACCTGGTGGTCTGTGTTTTACACGATCATGGCAGTCGTTATGTGGCAAAGATCTATAATGACCAGTGGATGATGGAAAGAGGATTCCTGGAAGTAAAAACTTTCAAGGATATTGTAAACGGAAGAAGCAGTAAGCAGAAACTGATCTCAATAGCCCCTTCTCAAACCATCTCAGAGGCAGTTGAGATGATGAAGAAATACGATATCGAGCATATTCCCGTGATGAAAGATGGAGAACTGCTGGGGTCGATCAGCGAAAATGGCCTGTTCCAGAAAATGTTCACAAATCCCGAGATCAAATCAATGACTGCGGGAGAATTACTGGAAAGCCCATTCCCTATTGTTGATTTCAATACCCCGGTTGAACGGATCAGCAGCCTGATCACGAAAGAAAACGGTGCAGTGTTGGGCAGGGATGACAGCGGAAATTTCCATATCGTTACTAAATACGACATCATCCAATCGATGGCCAAGTAGATCTACGTTTTTCATTAATTCAATGATAATGCTGCAGTTATAGTTATCTGCAGCATTTTTATTTAAAAAGATCATACGTAGATCTACGATAGCGGTATAGCATAGATACTAGGATTACAATTGTAATTTTTCTTCAATCAGGGTAAAAAATGAACGATGCAAAAAGGGTGGATTTGCTCTTGTGCAGGCCTGCGCACGGCTATATCTTTGTTCTCGAAGTTGATTGATGAGGAAAACACCTCGACCAAATATCCAATATCCAAAAGAACCAAATCCAGTATCCAAAAAGAGACCACCATCCGTAAGAACCGTATTATCCAATTCCTATGAAGGTGAATTTAAAATCCAGTATCAGTCAACTTCAATTTTTTTTTACACATCCAATCAAATATCCGAACCAGATCCAGATCCTTAGAAAACCAAAACCTTAGAAAAACCGCCAGATCCTAAGAAAACCAAACCAATCCTGAAAAACCATTTGAAAATCCGTCCAACGAAAACCAAAAACCAATTAAACCAAATCCAATCCTAACGAAAAACTGAGAATTCTTTACCAAGCCGGAAAAACCAGGATCCATTAACTGTGAAAAACTAAACCAGAATCCAAATTCCTTAAAACCGTACACAACCAATTACTATCCAAATCCTTTTAAAAACCGTGCGGCCCTGAAACAAAGAATTCCAAATCCTTGAATGCCGTCTAGTCTTAGTTGGCTCCACAAGAAAAAATTTATCTCCCCTCCCGTAAGAGGGGGATTTTTTTTTGTGCTAACCTGGTGTGCTGGCCGGTTAGTGTGTGAGCAGGAGAATGCATTAGATAAACAAGGAAGAGGGAATTCCCTACTTATCTTCCCCCTAATTTGCCATTTTTGGGCCTTCGGCCGTGTGCTGGCCGGTTAGCGTGCCTGCCGAAGAATGCATCAGATAAATAAGGAAAAGTGGGCGTAACCAAATGAACATCTTATAGCCAGTTATCGAAGAGCTCGTATGAAGCCTTTGAGATCTAACCGACTCACATATTATCTCCGGCATAGAATTTTGTCTCTTCAAGATCGCCCAGCCGGTTCAACGCTCTTAATAACAGCATCCCGGGTCTGAATTACACATGCAAAGGTTCCAAACGTCTACTTGGCCGGGATCACTTAACATCAATATCAAAGTTATTTATTGCATACTCCGGCTACCGCACTAACCGGACAACGCATATTTTCTTCAAAATATTTTTTCGGTAAAAACCCCCAACTCCCTGGTGAATGGTAGTTTCTCCTCCCCCATTAAGACTGAATCGCAGTCTTCCGGGCTTAAGGGACAGGTATTTATACGATTAATACATCATACTGATTTTAAATAATTTAAATCAATATTCTTTCAATTTAATTCAATGCGAAAATCGTAGATCTACTATACCTGTATAGCATTGTTACGTAAAATGCAACTGTAATTGTCCCTTAAAATCAATCTAAAATTTACTGTCAAAATCAGGTGGATTTGCTCTTGTGCAACCTTGGTTGCCTGCATATCTTTGTTCTGTTGATGCGCAACAATCCAGAAAAACCAACCAAGTCCCAGAAAACCACCAATACCTAAGAAAACCAAAACCAAGATCCAAAAACCAACCAATACCTAAGAAAAAGACCAGATCCTGAAAAACCAACCAGTCCTAAGAAAACCAAAGAAACCGACCCTTAGAAAAACCGAACCAAGTCCCTGAAAACCGACCAAATTATCCTTGAAAACCCGTTGAAAATCCGTCCTGCTGAAAACCGACCCGAATCCAAACCCTAAAAAAAACCAGAGTTTTCT
>JAHEFC010000337.1 GCA_024640385.1 Sphingobacteriales bacterium | reverse complement strand
TTGTCAATCCTCTTGGCGCAGGCGTATACCACCAGTTTGCAAGAAATACGTTGAATATAGAGAACTGGAATGCATCCCACAAAGGCTATTGGAACAGGGGAAAGCATTCGCTGCTCTGGGGATTGCAGGCAGATAAGACCCTGATCAATGACAATCTGAACGAATGGGAAAGAAATGATTCTGCAGGGTACACACTACCCTATAATCCGGATGTTCTCATCCTGTCTAAAGTGACCAAATCAAAAGCAGACCTGGAAGTGAACAAACTCTCGGGTTATATACAGGATAATTTTATTTTTTCTGATTCAGGAAATGTCACGCTTTCTGCGGGCCTTCGTTTCAACTATAATTCCCTGAATAAAGAATTCCTGCTTTCCCCCCGTGCCCAGGTAGCATGGAACCCGAAATGGAACCGTGACCTGATCCTGAAAGCATCTGCCGGCATTTACAATCAACCGCCTTTTTATCGCGAATTAAGAAGGTATGATGGAACCATTAATGAAGGACTGCTGGCTCAAAAAAGCTGGCAGATCGTAACCGGGATGGATTACCAGTTCCTGGCCTGGAACCGGCCTTTTCGTTTCAGCGCTGAAGCCTATTATAAATCCATGAGTGATGTAGTACCCTACGACATTGATAATGTCCGTATCAGGTATTATGGAGAAAACAATGCGAAAGCATATGCAACGGGCGTAGAGATGAGGCTGATGGGCGAATGGGTGAAGGATGCAGAAAGCTGGATCAGTTTAGGCATCATGCAAACCAGGGAAAATATTGATGGTGATTTCTATTACAATTACTACAATAAAGATGGAGAGCTGATCACCGGAGATACGGAAGACCAGGTAGTTGCAGACAGCGCGAAACAGGAAGTAGGCTGGGTCAGAAGACCTACTGACAGGCTGATCACCTTTGGCATGTTCTTCCAGGATTATCTGAGTACCAATAAAAATTTTAAAGTGCACCTGAACCTCCTGTTCGGTTCCAATATGCCCTATAATATTCCCAATTCTGCGAAGTACAGAAATGCGCTGATCATAGAACCCTATATCAGGGCTGACATTGGTTTCAGTGTCTTGCTGCTTGATAGCGAAAAATCAAACCGGCGCAGCCATAGCCCGTTCAGGGGACTGGACAATATCTGGCTCAGCCTGGAAGTTTTCAATATGTTAGACAGGAGGAATACCATCTCCTACATGCTGATCAAAGACTTCTCCAACAATGTTTTTGCACTCCCCAACAGGCTTACGCCGAGGTTGGTCAACCTGAAATTGCTGGTAAGATTTTAATTCCGGATTGCGGATTGCGGATTCCGAATTAACAATTTCCAGGCAACCTGCAGTGGAATTAAATTGTCATTATTATACAAAATCCGGAATGCGCAATACGGAATCCGGAATTATGTTTACTAACATCTGTTAATAAGTATGTTTAGGTTAGTTGGGCATGTATTTTTATTATTGATACCGGATGGAAGTAAGTTGGTTTGGTACAAGATTATCGAACATTAAACCCGGAAAGCATTGACAGAGACGATTATTAACCTGGAAACCGTTAACCCTATCGAATTTTTTGGCGTTAACAATGGAAAGCTGGACCTCTTAAAGAAAAAGTTCCCCCTGTTGAAGATCCTGAGCCGCGGCACCCAGATCAAACTCAGCGGCGCTCCCGAACAGATCGAGAATGCGAAAGAAAAAATTGAACTCCTCGTGCAGTACCTGGAAAGGAACGGGCATGTGAGTGAAAATTATTTTGAGCAGATACTCGGTGGAGACGATGCTGAAACAGTGGATAACTTTATTGAACGTAACCCCAATGAAGTGCTGGTGTTTGGACCCAACGGCAAATCCGTAAGGGCCCGTACCGCTAACCAGAAACGGATGGTTACTGCGTCTGACAAGAATGATATCATTTTCGCGATCGGTCCTGCCGGTACAGGTAAAACCTATACCGCCGTAGCACTGGCCGTACGTGCATTGAAGAACAAGATGGTAAAGAAGATCATTCTCACCAGGCCGGCGGTTGAAGCCGGCGAAAGCCTTGGTTTCCTTCCCGGTGACTTGAAGGAAAAGATCGATCCCTATCTGCGCCCTCTTTATGACGCCCTGGATGATATGATACCCGCTGATAAGCTCGGCTATTATATGCAGACACGCGTCATTGAGATCGCTCCGTTGGCCTATATGCGCGGCCGTACGCTCGACCATGCATATATCATACTCGATGAAGCGCAAAACGCCACGGATCTTCAGATCAAAATGTTTCTGACCCGTATTGGATCCAATGCAAAAGCTATTATTACGGGTGATCTCACCCAGGTTGACCTTCCCAAGAACCAGCGTAGTGGTCTGGATAAGGCGATCAGGATTCTCAAGAATATTGACGGGATCGGGCATATTGAACTGGACGAAGAAGATGTTGTTCGTCACCGCCTTGTTAAGGCCATTATCAAGGCTTACGACAGGGAGCGAGAACAAAATGAAACGAGAGAAAACAGATTTGATAAATTCTGATTTAACCTCTGATCCACGAACTATGAAATTAAAGCGAAGCAGTGCTTCGCTTTTTTGTTTTTAACCTAACTTAGTCCCTGATGAAACCTTCCATATTTGTTTTACTGGCCCTACTCGCTTTTTCGTGCAACACCCCTGCAGGTTTCAAAAAGCCGGAAGATGGGCTGGATGCCGGCAGGGAATTCATTCGTGCCGTGCTGGACGGCGATTACAAAAAAGGAGAGCTCTATGTTATCCCGGAAGAAGAAGACCTCAGGCTGTACAAAAGGTATACTGAATACATGCGCAAAAGATCAGGGACAGAACTGATAGAACTGAAGCAGGCCAGCATCATCATCAACAAAGTGGAAGAAGTCAGCGATACCCTGCAGATCATTAATTACTCAAATTCTTATACTAAAAAGCCCACCGATATCAAAGTGGTGAAAAAAGACGGTGAATGGTGGGTTGATTTCAGCTATACTTTCTCCGGTAACCTACCTATCACCGAATGATCAAAGACATATTATTAGTTGGAGCAGGAAGTGCAATTGGTGGCATATTAAGGCTGCTGGTTGGTAAAGGCATCATGCAGTTCTTTCAATATCCGTTCCCGCTTGGAACCTTCATAGTAAATATCACTGGCAGCTTTGTCATTGGGCTACTTTATGCTTTGTTCGGCAAATCCGGGAACCTTCCCCCTTCTTCCTTGCTGTTCATGGCTACCGGCATATGTGGCGGCTTTACCACATTCTCGGCATTCAGTTATGAGAACCTTTTATTGTTGAAGAACGGGAACTATATCATGGCTGCGGTCTATATTACAGGCAGCCTTGTGTTTGGATTACTGGCTGTTTTTACTGGTTATACAGTTGGAAAATAAAAACAAATAATATGAAAATAGCATTAACTGCTCTGTTGGCCATCATATCATTCACCGCAGTGGAGGCCCAGAAAAAAACTGATACCAGGATGTTAAGACATGTTGTATTATTCAAATTCAAGGATGGAACTTCAGCCGCAGATGTAAAGAAAGTGGAAGACGCATTTGGGAAACTGCCATCCCAGATCAAAGAGATCGCCGCCTATGAATGGGGTACCAATAACAGTCCTGAAAACCTCAACCAGGGCTTCACCCATTGTTTTTTCGTGAGTTTCAGATCCGATAGTGACAGGGGTGTTTACCTACCCCACCCGGCACACCTGGCTTTTGTGGAAGTACTCAAACCCGTCCTGGATAAAGTACTTGTAATAGATTATTGGACCAATTAACTATGTTTGTAAAAATTGAAAAACATGTTGACTGTTCTTCATCCATGGCATGGTGTAACACCAGGTGAATCCGCTCCCCGTATTGTGAACGCCGTCATTGAGATACCCAAAGGGTCCAGAGCCAAATACGAGATCGATAAACCCAGTGGCCTGCTAAAACTGGACCGTGTGATCTATTCATCGTTCATGTACCCGATCAATTATGGATTCATTCCCCAAACCTATGGAGAAGACAAGGATCCGCTTGACATCCTGGTACTCTCCAGCATATCTGTTCAGCCTCTCTGCCTGATGGAAGCCCGTGTGCTTGGTGTTATGCAGATGGTGGACCATGGAGATGCCGATGATAAGATCATTGCAGTAGCCACCAATGATCCATCAGTCAATTACATGAACAATATTGAAGAGCTTCCGCAGCATTTTTTTAATGAACTCAGGAATTTCTTTGAAGAATATAAAAAACTGGAAAATAAAGTAGTTAAGGTGGAAGAATTCCAGGATAAGGCCTCAGCGCTTAAGATCATTGAAACGGCACTGGATCTTTATAAGGAGACATTTCACGACAAGCTCTAGTATGAACCAGATAAATAAAAAGCCCATGACAGCAGAGACATTAACCATAATAGTAATTATTGGTCTGGCCGCCGGTATATTGGGAGGAATGATCGGTATCGGAGGTGGATTGGTGATTGTACCGGCGCTCATTTATTTCCTGGCTTATTCACAGAAAGAAGCCCAGGGCACATCGCTTGGCCTGTTGCTTTTACCTGTAGGTATCCTGGGAGTGCTCAACTATTACAAGAAGGGATATGTTGACCTGAAAGTAGTGGGGCTGTTGTCCATTGGATTTGTAATCGGCAGCTACCTGGGCAGCAAATGGGCGCTGTCTTTGCCACAGGCCACGCTGAAAAAAGTATTCGCTGCATTTCTCCTGCTGCTGGCGATAAAGATGTTACTCATAGATAAGAAGTGAAAAGACCTGCTTTCTTTTTTTAA
>JAHEFC010000336.1 GCA_024640385.1 Sphingobacteriales bacterium | reverse complement strand
GAGATCGAAAGGGTTTCGCAAATTCTTTCACGCCGTAAAAAGAACAACCCTATCCTGATCGGTGAACCCGGTGTAGGTAAAACAGCCATTGTGGAGGGTCTTGCCCTGCGCATTGTGCAGCGTAAGGTTTCACGCGTGCTGTTCGATAAGCGTGTGGTGTCTCTCGACCTGGCTGCACTTGTTGCCGGTACAAAATACCGTGGCCAGTTTGAAGAAAGGATGAAGGCGATCATGAATGAGCTGGAAAAGAACAGGGACGTGATCCTGTTCATCGACGAGATTCATACCATTGTAGGTGCAGGCGGTGCCAGTGGTTCACTGGATGCTTCCAACATCTTTAAGCCGGCCCTTGCACGCGGTGAACTCCAGTGTATAGGTGCTTCCACGCTCGACGAATACCGCATGTATATCGAGAAAGATGGTGCCCTTGACAGGCGTTTCCAGAAAGTGATGGTGGATCCTCCAAGTGTGGAAGAGACCATGCAGATCCTGAACAACATCAAATCCAAGTACGAGGATTATCATAACGTTACTTATGCTGATGATGCCATTGATGCCTGTGTGAAGCTGAGTGATCGTTATATCACTGACAGGTTGCTGCCAGACAAAGCCATCGATGTGATGGATGAAGTAGGGGCAAGGGTGCACCTGAAGAATATCAATGTTCCGCAGGAGATACTCGAACTTGAAAAAAAGATCGAGGACATCAAGCAGGAAAAAAATAAAGTGGTGAAGAGCCAGCGCTTTGAGGAGGCCGCTTCGCTGCGTGACAATGAAAAACGTTTACAGGAAGAATTGGAAAAAGCCAAGAATTCCTGGGAAGAGGAAAGCAAACATAAACGCTATCCTATCGGCGAGGAAGATATTGCCGAGGTGGTGAGCATGATGACCGGCATCCCCGTTAAGAGGATGGTACAGGCCGAGAGCGATAAGCTCAGGAACATGGGCACCGATATGAAGGCCATGGTAGTGGGTCAGGACGATGCGATCAGCAAAGTGGTGAAGGCCATTCAGCGTAACCGGGTAGGTTTGAAAGATCCGAAGAAACCTATTGGTACATTTATCTTCCTTGGTCCTACCGGTGTTGGTAAAACAGAACTGGCACGTGCGTTATCGCGCTATATGTTCGACTCAGAGGATTCCCTGATCAGGATAGATATGAGTGAATACATGGAGAAGTTCACAGTCAGCAGGCTGATCGGTGCACCTCCCGGATATGTAGGTTATGAAGAAGGTGGACAACTGACGGAGAAGGTTAGGCGCAAACCATATTCTGTGATCCTGCTTGACGAGATTGAAAAAGCACATCCTGATATTTACAATATCCTGCTGCAGGTACTTGACGATGGCCAGCTTACTGATGGCCTTGGCAGGAAAGTGGACTTCAAAAATACACTGATCATCATGACCTCCAATATTGGTGTGAGGCAACTGAAAGATTTTGGGGAAGGTGTTGGTTTTGCCACACAGTCGAGAGTACAGAATGCGGAGGAGACCAATAAAGCGGTGATTGAAAAAGCACTGAAGCGTACGTTCTCTCCAGAGTTCCTGAACCGGGTGGATGATGTGATCATCTTTAATGCCCTTACCAAGGATAATATTTTCGAGATCATTGACATCCTGATGAAAGGGGTGATGAAGAGGCTCACAAACCTTGGATTCTCGCTGGAGCTTTCAGCTGAGGCGAAAGACTTCATCGCCGAGAAAGGGTACGATCAGCAGTTCGGCGCCAGGCCATTGCACCGGGCGATACAGAAATACCTGGAAGATCCTCTTGCAGAAGAGATCCTGAGTATGAATATCAAGCCGGGCGATGTGATGGTTGCAGATCTGGACAAAGAAGAGCAGAAGCTGAAATTCACCTTGAAAGTCAGCGATACAGAGATAAACACAGAGACACAGAGATAGACACAGAGACGCAGAGGAAAACACAGAGACGCAGAGGTAAACAGGGGAGTGGAGATTGACATCTTCCGCCCGGTTTTTCCTCTGCGTTTCGGCGTAATCCTCTGCGTCTCTGTGTTTACCTCAGTGTCTCTGCGTTATTTCTCCGCGTTATTTCTCCGCGTCTCTGCGTTATTTCTCCGCGTCTCTGTGTTATCTTTACAGTACATGAAATCAAACAAGATCATCATCACAATCGACGGGTGGTCGTCATGCGGAAAGAGCACACTTGCCAGGCAACTCGCGAAGAAGCTCGATTATACCTATATCGATAGCGGGGCCATGTACCGGGCCATTACCTTGTATTTTCTCCGGAATCATGTGGACTGGGAATCCAGCCGGGAAGTGAAACAGGCATTGAAAAATATTGAGCTGGAATTCATTTTTAATCCAATATCGGCAAATTCCGAGATCTATCTCAACGGCGAAAATGTTGAGTTTGTCATACGCGATATGGTGGTGGCGGAAAAAGTGAGTGAAGTGGCAGCCATCAAAGAAGTGCGTGAATTTGCCGTTGACCAGCAACGGATCATGGGAAGGGGAAAAGGCATTGTGATGGACGGGAGGGATATTGGAACTACTGTATTTCCTCATGCGGAATTGAAGATCTTCATGACGGCCGATAATGCCGTGAGAGTAGAAAGACGATTCAAGGAGTTGTTTGAAAAAAATCCCAACGTCAGCCTCGAAGAAGTGAAGAACAACCTTGAAATGAGGGATTATATAGATTCCAACCGCGAGGTATCACCACTGCGCCAGGCCAGGAGTGCCATCGTGCTGGATAATACCAATCTCACTCCGGAAGAACAACTTAAACTTGCGTTGAAATGGGCAAGGGACAGGATTGCGGAGAAAGCGGCAAAATAAAGAGAGGCAGATAGTCTGAGAGGCAGAGAGTCAGAATTAAGAATGCTGACTCTCTGCCTCTCCGGCTCTCTTACTCTCTAAAGAGATCTGCTGCCTTCAACAAGAGAAGCGATCTTTCTTAATACTCCTTCCACCATACTGTCAGGGCAGGAAGCTCCGCTGGTAACCAGGATGCGAACTGGCCTGGACGCAGGTAACCAACCATTGATCACAGCTTCTTCCCGGGTTTTCCAGTTGGCATGGAGCAATTCGTTGGCCGAAAGAATATCTTCTTCCGAGCGTATGAAATATGTAGGAAGTACATCTTCGCAGAGCTCCACCAGGTGGGAGGTATTTGAACTGTTCCGGCCCCCGATCACAATGGCCAGATCAGCTTCCTGCTCAAGCATGCCGGCCACCGCGGTCTGGTTATCGTTGGTGGCATAACAGAGCGTGTCTCTCGTGTCAGCAAAACGTTCGCTGATGTTGGTCTCGTTCAGTCCATGATGCTCCATGACTACTTTTTTCAGGTAATCAGCAATGGCCTGGGTATCGCTGGCCAGCATGGTGGTCTGGTTGACCACGCCGAAGCGTTGCAGATCTTTTTTAATGTCAAATCCTTCTGAAAATCTGCCGGCAAATTCAAAATAGAATTGATCAGCGGGTTTTTCACCCTTAATGTATTCAGCAAGTTCTATGGTTTCCTTCATGTCATTGACCACAACAGTAGGAGCGTTGACGGCACTATGCGAAAATGTGGCCCGGGTTTCTTCATGGGTTGGTTTTCCATGTACTACAATACTATAACCTTTAGCGGCGATCTGTTCTGAACGGTTCCAGACTTTTTCCACAAATGGGCAGGTGGTATCGTATTTCTCTATGGGAATTCCCAGTTCACGAAGCTTTTTTTCTATTGCGATGGTTGTGCCGAATGCAGGGATCAGTACGATGTCATCTGCACTGATCTCTTCAAAAGGAACGATCTGCCTGCCATGGGTGTCCATCAGGAACCGGACGCCCAGCGCCTGAAGATCCTGGTTCACAAAAGGATTATGTATCATCTCACTTAACAGGAAGATCTTCTTGCCGGGGTTCTCCTCAACGGTTCTGAAAGCGATCTCGATGGCATTCTCTACTCCATAGCAGAATCCAAAATGCCTGGCCAGGAAGAATTGGATGGGGCCCAGGTCGATCCTGGTTGGAGAAAAATCCTTTTTCAGCTTATCATCTGCCTTTCTTTGTTGTTTGATGGCAGAGATCAGCGGACTCCGGTAGGTGGTGGGGACGTTGAATGTTTTCATGTAACTATTGGCAAATTGGCGAATTTACGAATTGTCGGATTAATGGCTTTTTATTTCAATCCGATAATCCGCTAATTCGCTAATCCGACAATATTTGTATCTTTTACCTCTTATGCCATTTGAGAAATTAGAATGGGTTAGCCAGACCAATATTTACGAGGTCAATCTCCGCCAATATACAAAGGCAGGGAATTTCAGTGCTTTCCGGGAGCATATGCCGAGGTTGGCCGATATGGGAGTGCATACTTTATGGTTCATGCCGGTTACGCCTATAAGTAAGCTGCACCGTAAAGGCAGCATGGGCAGTTATTATGCCTGCGCTGACTTTAAGGCGGTGAACCCGGAATTCGGGACCATGGAAGAATTTAAAGAACTGGTAAGCTATGCCCATGGGCTGGGGATGAAAGTGATCATAGATTGGGTGTCAAACCATACGGGAGCTGATCATGTGTGGAAGGTGGATCATCCGGATTTTTATATCCGGAATGAAGCAGGTGAATTTTTCGACAAACACGGATGGGATGATGTGATAGATCTTGATTATTCCAATCAGAGCATGCGCCTAGAAATGATCCGATGCATGGAGTTCTGGATCCGGGAATGTGATATAGATGGATTTCGTTGCGATATGGCGATGTTGGTTCCGGTCGAGTTCTGGTTTGAAGCGCGTACAATACTGGAAAAAAA
>JAHEFC010000335.1 GCA_024640385.1 Sphingobacteriales bacterium | reverse complement strand
GCAGGCATTTAAAAAATTCAAAAACATTCATGCTCCTTGTACAAATCAATTTCATTTATTATTCGTTTGAACAAATGATAAGGCGCTAAAATGATAACTCCCCGACCCTACCTGGAAAACAGCATTATTATTTTCCATCCTGAGAAATCGAATATCCTTAACTGTTGTGATAACCTTTCCTCCTTCTTTTATTTCGTCTACTTTGGCTGGAATATAAACCTCCGCGCCTGCATTTACAGGAATGGTCAAATCCAGTGAAAGTGTTCGCCCTGCTTTCTTCCAATCAACAAACACATTTCCCAATACTGATTTATATGAAGCTTTAACCCATTGCAAACTGTTCGTTTGAGGTTGAATGATCAGCTTATTAAATCCTACCGCATCATCAGCCGGTCGTATGCCGGCCAGCCATCGGTAGAACCATTCGCTTACCGTACCAAACATGGGGTGATTGTGCGAATAGGTATTATCACTAAATGCCCAATGTTCCCAAAGCGTGGTGGCCCCATTGTCTAACATATATCCCCATCCGGGGAAACTTTTTTGGTTCACCATTTTATAAACAAGGTCGCTATAGCCCGCATTACTTAGAACTTCCATTACTAATTTTGTGCCGAATATACCAGACGCTATATGATCTTTATTTACAGTATTTACCTGGTGCAGGAGAACTTTCAATACTGCATCCTGTGCGTCACCAGGAATAAGGTTGAAATATAATGCATATGCCTGGGCTGCGGCAGTATGACTATCAATATTGCCAGAGGCAGGGTTAAAAAATTTACTAATAAATGCAGTTTTAATCCTATTTGCCAAAGCTGTATATTTTTCAATATCGGTTTGCTTATTTAAAAGTTCAGCAAAATGAACAAGCAGGCAGGCATTGAAATAATAATAAGCAGTTGCACTGGGTGATACCAGTTTAGTTTCCAGGCTTTCATGATCGCCGATTGTATTTGAAATAATATCATCTTTTGCATGAGCGCTCATGAAATCAACCCAGTTTTTCGCTGTCGGGTATTGGTTTTCTATCAGCTCAATATTTCCATAATACTGGTACAAATTATTTAATAAAACAGGAAGGGCCGTCCCCCATTCAACCGGTGCGGATTCCCGGGTAAGTCCGGCATCTGAAATCCCTACAAATGGTGCAGTTTCTGTCAGTCCCCCATCCGCACCTGCAGCATCTGCAAAATCAATCACCGTTTTTTCATAAAAACCCGCCATGTCAAAATTATTGATAAAGGCTTCACTGGTAGCAACTATATCACCTCCATACCCAAATCGTTCCCTGTGCGGACAGTCGGACTGAACGCTGAAAACATTACTGAGAAAGGTATTGCGACAAACCTGCTGTAGCTGGTTGAGCATCGGAACCGAACATGTAAAGTTGCCGGCATCCTCTAAATCTGAATATAACACAAGGGCTTTTATATCACCAGTTTTTAATTCACCCGGATAGCCGGAAATTTCTGCATAACGAAATCCATGAAAAGTGAAATAAGGTTGGAACACATCTTTTTCTTTGCCGGCAAGTATAAATACATCTTTCGCATAAGCTGTATCCGGTGCCCCTTTACCACCATTTTTCCATTTTATTTGCCCAGCTACACCCGTCATTACATTCAATCCGCCATCGGGATATAACAATTCTCCATACCGGATGGTAATCTCAGTACCCGCTTTACCTTTTGCATTTAGCCGGATGATGCCACTAAAATTTTTTCCAAAATCAACCATGTATTTTCCGGCATTCGTTTTCCGGATCTTTTGAGGCAAAAGCGTATCACCTGCAACAATGGGAGGTTGTTGCTGCGACTGCAACTTACCACCAGGGGCAGTTGCAAAACCAACGGGTCGCCAGTAATTGGTATTAAGACCCGCCCTATTCCAACGGGGTATCTCTTTGCGGGCATCATATACTTCTCCTAAATAAATACTGTTGCGAATGACCGGACCGTCTGTTACCTTCCATGAATTATCCGATTGAACCTGAATACTTGTTCCATCAGTATATTCAATATTCATTTGCAGTATAAATTTTGGGACACCCACTGAAAGATATTCCCGCAGGTTAAATCTTCCAAACATCAATAATGGCAATGGATTGTACCAACCATTGCCCAATAGTATGCCCAAACAATTATCGCCCGGTTTTATTAATGTAGTAACGTCGTAAGTGCTGTATAATACTCTTTTGGAATAGTCGGTCCAACCCGGATCCAACAGCCGGTTACCAATTTTATTTCCGTTTAAAGATGCTTCATAATATCCAAGGCCACTCACATAAACAAATGCTTTCTTTATTTTTTTATTTACTGCAAACTCCTTCCTGAAAAGGGGTGCGGGATCATTACCAAATAAAGTACTGTCTTCAGCCAATGGGGTTTTTGTATCTGTAATCCATCTACCTTTCCAGTCCGCATCATTTAATAATCCCATATCCCAAAAGGAAACAGAACTCCATCCGGATGCCTGGTGGTTTATATCCCATACCATTACACGCCAGTAACAACGAATACCAGAAGCAAGTGCATCACCTTTATACGGAATATTATTGCATAGCGAGGTATCCACCTTACCACTATCCCAAAGGTCAGGCTTACCGGAAAGCAGCAAAGCCTTGCTGCTGGCTACCTGTATACGAAAAGCGGTTTGATTTTGCCCTCTCTCCATTGCAATTGCCTTCATATTCCAGCCCAGGCGAGGATGAAGTTTGTCAATTCCCAAAGGATTTTTCCGGCTTTCACAATTCAAATTAATCACGGTCAAATGACCGACATCCGGCAATTCCTTTTTAGCAGGAAAGGCCCTGGCAGGGAGGTATAAAATGACTATGACGACAAACAATAAAAAATGGTGGAAGATATTTATTATTTTCAAATGGATCATATTGATAATTGGTTAGTTGACAGGAAGGGGTAATAATTGTTATAATTTGTAACAAAGTAGGGGTAAATATTGAACTTTTCTGTAACAAAGCGAAGGTTTCATCTACACCAGCCGCCCCTTACCTGTCCCAACTTTTCGGACTTTTTCGCTAACGTCCCCCAGCCAATCGAGGGAGCCAGCTTCTTTACCCCTCTGTTAATAACCCTCATTTCAGCAAATCATACAATCTAAAATTAGTAACATCCCAAACTGGAAATATGCGCCACAAGACTTTTATCCAATTGCTGAATATAAAATCATTTCGTTCATATTCCCACTGGATATTAATGATTTTTTGCGCAACTACTTCAGCTGGTCAGACAATGGTACCAACCGCACAGAAAGATCAGGCTCCTTCATGTTTTTATCAAAAGGAAACATGGGACGATTAATTCTTTTATAGGGCAGCCTTTCTAAATCCTGGTCTACTCCACCCGGTGTAAGTGCCAGTAGCCAGTCTGCTCTCATTGCATACAATTCCGGTTCAAGATAACCAATTTTTACCACCACAATATCCGCCTTGCGGGGATAAAGAGCAAGCCTGGTGAAATCAATTTCTTTATGATATGGTTTGCGCTTTTGGGTCACAATAACATGCACAGATCCAACTTTAACCACCACTTCCACCTCGGCATTTTGGTCGCCATATTCGATCGCTTCAACCGTTCCTGAAAGATGAACCGGCGGTGCAAACCTCGCATCCACTTTAGCTCCTGCATATCCATCAACCCTTTTGCCAATGCCAGCTTCGATCGCCTTCTTCACAAAATCAGCACCGGGAATAGAAGCATAGATCAGTGAAGAACCATTCTCTTTACTGAATGCTGGATTTTTAAGTATTTCAGTCAATGTCCAGGTTACATCACCTGCACCGCCTGCTGTGGGGTTATCGCCGGAATCACTTATAAAAAATGGATGTACTTTACTGGCCAGCGCTTTTGCCAATGCTTCTTCCAAAGATGCCGTGGGTGCTACAAACACAAAATCATTTCTTAATTCCCAGAACTGATGTGCCAGCTTTTCCGCGGTTTGTTTTACTTTTTCTTTATCATCTCCTGTTACCATTACCACAGCATGGTTTCGTGGTTCATCCGCCCACGCATATCCTATCCAGATAGCGGCATCAACAATTCCATCCTGTGCTGCAGCCGGTGCCACTGCTGCGTATAAACGCTTACCCGGTTCAATCCGTGTACTGGTTTTTTCACCGGGCAATAATATGGGTACCGGGATATAGGCTTTATAGGCAGGCTTACCTTTACCGCTTTCAATTCTTTGGAGCAGGTTTTCTACCGCACGTTTTTTGGTGTCCATTGCATCTTCATGTGGTGCCATCCGGTAACAGGTAATCAGGTCGGTGTTTTGTGCAAGGCGCCAGGAAACATTCCCGTGCAGATCCATTGAAGTAGAAATGATGGTCTTTGTTCCGATCACTGCGCGGATTCTTGTAATAAAATCGCCTTCCGGGTCGTCCAGCCCAATAACGCTCATGGCTCCATGAATGTCAAAAAACAGTCCGTCATAAGGAAGCTGTTTTTTAAGTGAATCCAGTGTTTTATTCACCAGTGATTCATAGGCTTCCCTCGTTACTGCTCCTCCAGGCAGTGATTGCCCCTTAAGCGTGGGTATCCATATTGCCCGCTTCAGCAAGGGCGAATCTGCAGCAAAAAAAGGATACCTTTTAAACACATCCTTTCCATAGAGGGCATGAAAGGCTTCCTCATTGGTTTGCGCCGGCGAAAAGGTACTTGATTCGATCGCGATACCTGCAATTGCAATACGTGGCAGGGATGTTTGAACTGGCTTCCCTTTTTCAGGTTCGGTAAAGGGATTTTGTTTTGCATTACCGGGTAATGCA
>JAHEFC010000058.1:7206-13894 GCA_024640385.1 Sphingobacteriales bacterium | reverse complement strand
TGATATCAGTCCGGTGATCGATAAAAAAGTTCATGCTCTTGCCGCTCACGAATCGCAATACTTCGAATGGTTGCCATGGATAGGAGGATATTATGATGAAGTGCCGAAAGACCGTTCGCAATGGGAACCTTGGTTGTTGAAGCGACAGTCCAGGGAGATTACACCGGCGCTGAAAACATCGCTGGAGCAATGGTATGGATCAGAAAGAGCAGCTAAAGTGAAATATGTGGAAGCATTTGAGATTTGCGAATATGGTATGCAGCCCGGTGCTGATGAGATCAGGAGGATATTTCCTATGTTGGGTAAATGAGTTTGACATCCGTCAAATAGAATGCCCCTTGTTGATCAAGGGGCATTTGTTTTCAGGGCATTTACAATAGTTCAAAACATACCGAATGTGTTTTAAAGGTGTCAACGGCGGCGGATCAAAAAGATGCTGTGGTCAATACAACCTGCGTTCCGGGGTACTGTACACCTGGGTCATCTTCTGCAGTAATGTATATCTTGGTAGGCTTAACCGGTGAAACGGTTTCAAATGAGGCTGTCAGTTTGCTGGACATGAAACTGGAGGACGTATTGATCTGTCCGATATTTTTCGTGGAATTCTCATTGGTTTCCATCCATACCACATAGGAGGTTTTTGAAGGCATAAGCCTGGTTGGTTCCGCCAGGTTGGCCAGGTATATTTTTATTCCGTAGTTATTGTTGTTGTCTTTTGTGAGTTTGACCGATCCCTCAGCGGCAGGTACAATCGGGGATGTTTGAAACGAGACTTTTTTTGCACAGGAATTGAAAGTTGTAAGCATTACCAGGGAAAATAATACAAAGGCCGATCTGATTGTAATGTTACTTGTATTTGTATGAGTCATATTGCTTTTTTATTAGGGTCTTTGGAGGCCTGGATCAGATCTCATAGCCGCTTTTGAAAATGGTTGAGATCATTTTGAATTGTTCATTGGCACTGAAACAGTGAGAAGCATGCGCAGGGATGATTATCCCTTCCCCCAGGCTAAGTTTGTATTCTTTGCTGTTGATAACAACACGGGCCGACCCATCGATGATCTGGATGAACATGTCGAAAGGAGAAATATTTTCAGCCCACTCTTCACCCGCATCCATTGATGTTACTGTAATATTTCCTGTTGTCTTTTTTATGATGGTCCTGGTCAATATTGAATTGGGTATATATTCAATGATCTCCACCACAATATGTGTTTTCGCTTTTTCAAGTTCCTGGGTGTCCGTGTAGTTATTCATACAGATATTTTGGGGAGTACAACGTGAATGTCTGCCTATTGCATGGATCTATCATTACATCATTGCAGCAAATTGTTGTAACATTCACTGTTGTGTTAAGTTTATGACAATAAAAGGAGGTCAGAGGTTCTCATGGGCAATAAGCCGCTTATGCTTCATCTTTTTGAAAAATGAAGGCGTCAGTCCTGTTACTTTTTTGAACTGGTTGGATAAGTGAGCTACGCTGCTG
This sequence comes from Sphingobacteriales bacterium, assembly GCA_024640385.1. Classification (GTDB taxonomy): domain Bacteria; phylum Bacteroidota; class Bacteroidia; order Chitinophagales; family Chitinophagaceae; genus Pollutibacter. The sequence continues at coordinate 12,408 of JAHEFC010000058.1, read as the reverse complement.
TAATGGAGTTTTTCTGCAATTTCAGTCAGCGTCAGTTGATTATACACGAGCAGTTCTTTTGCCCTTTCAATTTTGTGCGAGATGATATAGTGCTCGATCGTGGTTCCTTTAACTTCAGAGAATAAATTGGAGAGGTAATTGTAGTCGTAATTCATTTTTTCTGCGAGAAAGCTCGAGAAATTCAGCAGTGGGGGCTCTTCGCTGTAGTGGATCATTTCTATGATAATGTTCTTTATCCTTTCGATAAGGATGCTTTTTTTGTCTTCCAGCAACTCAAACCCGTAATCCAGCAATGCCTTTGTCAGTTCATCCCGGGTTTCAGGTGTGATATTTTCAGTGATCGTAACTTCACCCAGTTCAACAACAACAGGAGTTAAACCCATTCTTTCCAGCTCGGATTTGACAATCATTTTGCACCGCAGGCTTACCATATTTTTGATGATGAGTTTCATTAAAGCTTAAAGCCTATTCAGTGGTTAAGGTAATATACACTTTATTGGACCAATGGAACTTCGAACTGCCTAAACTCCGATCTTAAAGCCGGTTGCAACTTTGAATCCTGTAACAATTGCTGCTAATGGTGTAATGACTGATTGAAGGGATAGTCCGAGATTTATTCGATCTCAATAATTATGTTTAAAACAAACCCTTTCATATGCCTGATCGACGACGATGAAGATGATCTTGAAGTGATGTCGGCTTCACTGAAGTTGCACGGTATCAGGATCAGGAGTTTCAAGTCTGGCCAAAATGCATTGGCATATTTCGATCATGCGTCTTTACTCGCTGAAATGCCTTCGCTGATCATCCTGGATTATAACATGCCCTTGATGAACGGAATGGAAACGCATACCGGAATAAAGTAAAGGGAGATGATCAGGCATATACCTGTAGTGATCTATTCAACAACCATCAATCCATTGTTTACACGAAATGCCCGTGAAAATGGAGCATTCGCCTGTATGGCGAAAGCGGTCAGTCTCTCTGATTTTGATCAGCATGTGGAGTGCTTTGCTTCAATGGCACATTCGATGACGGCGAGCAATTCAAATTGCTGGGAGCTTGTCTGATTGAGCAGATCAACTGACTCCGCTGCAGGCAGGCAATTTATTGGGTCACTGATTTCTTCAACTTTATTACTTTTAGTTATGGTTAGTAAAATATTGATCATAGATGACGAGGATGGGTTGAGAAAACTGATGGTCAGGATCATATCCCTTGAAGGCTACCAGGTTGAGGAAGCGCCTACATTAAAGGTTGCGGAGGATCTTATAAAAAGAACGGATTTTGATGTGATCCTCTGTGACGTAAAATTACCCGATGGAAACGGGATTGATTTCGTCAAGATTATCAAAGAAAGATACCCTCTGATCGAGATCATTCTGCTCACGGCATATGGAAATATTGCCGACGGTGTTCAGGCTATTAAGAATGGGGCGTTTGATTATATTACCAAGGGAAATGATAATGACCGGATCATACCACTCCTGGCACAGGCTACAGAAAATGTGCGCACAAAAAAGAGACGGGCTGTGCAGATCCATGCCGAGAACAACATTACATTTCATTCTATAATTGGGAAAAGCCCGGCCATTCGTAGATGTATTGGTCTGGCCGAGAAAATTTCTCCAACTAACACAACAGTATTATTATTAGGTGAAACAGGTACCGGTAAGGAAGTTTTTGCCAAGGCCATTCATTCAGCCAGTAACAGGAAAAATGGGCCATTTGTAGCGATCAACTGTAGTGCATTTGCCAGGGAGTTGTTGGAAAGTGAGTTGTTTGGTTATAAGGCTGGTGCTTATACCGGGGCAGTCAAAGAAAAGAAGGGCTTGATGGAGCTGGCAGATGGCGGTACATTATTTCTGGATGAGATCGGTGAAATGAATATTGATCTTCAAGCCAAAATCCTCCGTGTGCTGGAAAACGGGGAGTTCTTCAAGCTAGGAGATACAAAGGTTACTAAACTGTCTGTCAGGATTATTGCTGCTACAAACAGGGATCTGCAAAAAGAGGTCCGGGATGGTCATTTCAGGGAGGATTTGTTATACAGGCTGAATACATTTACAATATCGCTTCCTGCTTTGAAAGAAAGAAAGGAGGATATCATGGAACTGGCCAGTTATTTTTTACATGTATTTACGCAACGGGAGGGGAGAAAGCCTATGAGTATTTCACCTGAAACCCAAGCGGTGTTAAAGGGATATTCATGGAAAGGTAATATCCGTGAGTTGCGCAATGTTATGGAAAGAGCAGTTATTCTTTCGCAGAACGATATCGTTGAATTGCAGGATCTGCCTTCTGAAATGCAGGTACAAGAGCCCCATTCAGCATTTTCATTAGCCGGGGTTGAGAAAGATCATATCAGGAAAATACTTGAATACACGGGTTTCAATAAAACCAGGACTGCACAGTTGCTAGGTATTGGGCTGGCGACACTCTATAGAAAGCTGGAAGAGTATGAATTGCCGAAGTGATCTTCTCATTATGATAATCAACCCTCTCAATTTGAGAGGGTTTTTTATTGCCGTGATCTTTCCATTCCATCTCAGGGATCTCCGGAAATTCAGTTCGGACAGGGCTTTCAGCCGCAGTTCCTCTTATCCTGGTCCATTTGGTATGTGTTTGGTTGCCTGTTGGGCATGTTAGGCAGACAAAAAAGAAATGACATGTTGGTTGTGCTTTTGATCTGGTTGGCAGCATTCTTTCTGTTCGGCCTGGTATTGATCAAGATCGGGATACTCATTAAATAAATCTATCAACATGTGGTTATCACTTATTCTAATCATTTCAGTCGTCGTGTCTTTCCTTCTTTTTTTTAAATGTATTGATTACTTCGATAAAATCTAAAACTATGATGATCATACTCTTCATCCTCGCGATCCTGGTTTTTTTCTACCTATGGTACGTTCTGGTTAATTCGGAAAAATTCTAATTGCCAGTTCATATGAATAAGGAATTAATAGGTGTAATTCTTACATACGGGATTAGTGTGTCCCTGGCCATTCCGTTAGGGAAATCCATAGCCCATTGGCTCAGAGGCGAAAAATCCTTTTGGAATTTTATGGCGCCAGTAGAAAAGACCATATATAAGTTAGGGGGAATTGACCCGTTACAGGAAATGAATTGGAGGGAGCATCTGAAATCGATGCTTACGATAAACCTGGTTTGGTTCATATATGGGTTCATAATGCTTGTGTCACAGGGAAGTTTGTTTCTAAACCCAACTGGTAACAAGTCCATGACTCCGGACCTTGCCTTTAATACGGTGATCTCGTTTATTGTGAATTGTAATCTTCAGCATTATTCCGGTGAAACTGGTGTCAGCTATCTTTCACAGATCGCTGTCATTACATTTTTTCAGTTTGTATCGGCTGCAACAGGCATTTCCATGGTATTTGTGTTGTTTAAGGCCCTGCAAGAAAAAGTATCTGATAAACTTGGAAACTTCTGGGTATTTTTTGTGCAGTCGATCACCCGGATCTTATTCCCCCTGAGTTTTTTGATCGCCGTTATTCTAGCATTCAACGGCGTGCCTGCTTCTTTTGCCGGTAATGACGAGATAGTTACCCTTCAGGGTGATTCAGTGAGTGTAAGTCGTGGTCCGGCAGCCGCAATGATTGCGATCAAACACCTCGGTACTAATGGTGGCGGGTGGTTTGGGGCGAACTCTTCTCACCCTTTTGAAAATCCAAATTATTTCACCAACTCAGTGGAACTGATCGCGCAAGTGATCATACCTCTTGCCCTGGTTTTTGCACTGGGCTATTACCTTAAAAGAAGAAAGCTCTCCATGGTCATTTTTGGCGTTATGACTGTTGGCTTTCTTTGTCTTCTTGTTCCCACTATGGTATCAGAGATGGGAGGTAATCCCAACATTCAGAAACTGGGAATTACCCAGCCCACGGGTGCGATGGAAGGTAAGGAAGTCAGGTTTGGTACCCCCATATCGGCATATTGGAGTATTGTCACTACTATCATTTCAACCGGGTCTGTAAACAGTATGCACGATAGTTACATGCCGGTTTCAGGTGCTATGCAGATGCTTGGTATGATGACCAATGCATTTTACGGTGGATGTGGCGTTGGCATATTGAATTATTTCATCTTCCTGATCATTGCGGTTTTTGTATCTGGAATGATGGTTGGCCGTACCCCGGAATTCCTGGGACGAAAGATCGAAGCCCGGGAGATGAAGATCGCTTCGATCATTGCCATCCTGCATCCATTGATCATCCTGGCGTTCACTGCACTTTCGTCCTATATACTTGTGCATTCACCGGAGATAGACTGGGCTGTCAAACCAACTGCGTGGCTGAACAACCCCGGAGCGCACGGCTTCAGTGAAATGTTGTACGAATACACTTCTGCTGCCGCAAACAACGGAAGCGGACTTGAAGGCCTGGGCGACAATAATATCTTTTGGAATCTGACAACTGGCTTTGTGTTGCTTATCGGACGTTATCTGCCCATCATTGGCCCTATCGCTATTGCGGGTATTCTGGCCAATAAAAAACATATACCGGAAACTGCAGGAACCTTGAAGTCCGACAGCTACACTTTCGGCATAATGACCTTTGCTGTTATCGTCATCATTGCTGCACTGGCATTTTTCCCGGCATTGACACTCGGCCCATTGGCGGAATATTTTTCAATCAAATAATTGAGGACTCTATATGTCTGTTCATAGTAGAAAAACTTATGGTCTTTTTGATCCGGCATTATTAAGTACTGCAGTAAAGCAGTCTTTTGTCAAACTGAACCCAGCCAAGATGATCAGGAATCCCGTGATGTTCACCGTAGAGTTGGGCACACTGGTGATGGCGGTGGTAGTGGGACAATCCATCATTACGGGCGACGCTACACAGGGAAGTGTGGGATATAATGTTTCCATATTCCTAGTGCTCTTCATTACGTTAGTGTTTGCCAATTTTGCGGAAGCTATTGCTGAGGCCAGGGGAAAAGCCCAGGCAGACAGTCTTCGCAAGACCAGGCAGGATACTCCGGCAAAATTGATAGTCCCAGTTGATAGCAGCATGGAGGAGCAGGTGGAGCTTGTCAGCTCGTCACAACTCAAGCTGGGAGACCTGTTTCTCTGTGAAACTGGTGATATCATCCCTATGGATGGCGAGATCGTGGAAGGAATAGCTACCATCGACGAAAGTGCGATCACAGGTGAGTCTGCCCCGGTGATCAGGGAAG
>JAHEFC010000058.1:0-7196 GCA_024640385.1 Sphingobacteriales bacterium | reverse complement strand
TCAGGGAAGCCGGAGGGGATAAATCATCTGTTACGGGGGGAACAAAAGTATTATCAGACAGGATCATTGTGAGGGTCACCACAGAACCCGGAGCGACATTCCTGGATAAAATGATCGCATTGGTAGAAGGTGCCAACCGTCAGAAAACACCCAATGAAATTGCGCTTACCATTCTCCTGGCTTCGTTCACCATTGTATTTGTTATCGTTTGTGTTACACTTAAACCATTTGCAGATTATGCAAATACGCCCATAACCATTGCAGCATATATTTCTCTTTTTATTTGCCTCATACCTACAACCATCGGTGGATTGTTGAGTGCTATAGGAATTGCTGGGATGGACAGGGCACTACGCGCAAATGTCATTGCCAAGAGTGGTAAAGCAGTTGAAACAGCAGGTGACGTTGATACATTATTGCTGGATAAAACCGGAACCATAACCATTGGCAACCGCAAGGCAACCAATTTTTATCCGGCGAACGGAACTGACGAAAGATCATTTATAGAACTGGCCGTTCTCAGCTCTCTAGCTGACGATACACCGGAAGGTAAGTCCATTATTGAGCTGGCTTCACAAAAAGGGGTTCAACAAAGAAAAGACGCAAGTATGGAGTTTATCGGTTTCACCGCCGAAACCAGGAGCAGTGGGGTTAATCTTTCTGATGGCAGAAAGATTAGGAAAGGTGCCCAGGATACCATTCGTAACGCGCTTTTGAAAGAAGGCCATGAGATGTCAGCTGCAGTGAACGAAAGGGTTAAGCTGATCTCTGAAAATGGCGGAACACCACTCGTGGTTGCAGAAAATAAACAGGTAAAAGGTGTGATCGAATTACAGGATATTATTAAGCCCGGGATCCATGAAAGATTTGAAAGGCTTCGCAAAATGGGCGTCAAAACGGTGATGGTTACCGGGGACAATCCCCTTACTGCAAAATATATTGCTACTAAGGCCGGCGTTGATGATTTTATTGCCGAAGCCAGGCCGGAGGATAAGATGAACTACATCAAAGCAGAGCAGCAATCGGGAAAACTGGTAGCCATGATGGGAGACGGAACCAACGATGCCCCGGCTTTGGCCCAGGCTGATGTGGGTGTGGCGATGAACAGCGGTACACAGGCAGCGAAGGAAGCGGGGAATATGGTTGATCTTGATAATGACCCCACTAAACTGATCGAGATCGTTGAGATCGGGAAGCAATTGCTGATCACAAGAGGCACCCTTACCACATTCTCCATTGCCAATGATGTGGCGAAATATTTTGCCATCGTGCCGGCTCTTTTTATTGCTGCCCTGCCTGGCCTGCAGGGACTGAACATCATGAATCTGAAAAGCCCGGAATCAGCGATCCTGTCTGCAGTGATCTTCAATGCCATCATCATTCCATTATTGATCCCCCTTGCTTTACGCGGTGTGCAGTATAAGCCTATCGGGGCCAGCGCATTACTCAGGCGAAACCTTGTTATCTACGGGATAGGGGGCGTGATCGTTCCGTTCATTGGCATTAAGATCATTGATTCAATTATTGGCTTGTTTCTTTAAATAAATGAAAACTATTATGAAAAAGTATTTCTCACCGGCAGTCCGACTCTCATTATTGATGCTGGTTTTTTGTTCTGTAATATATTTTATCATGGTCTCGCTGGTTGCCAAATTAGTTCCTGGTGGCGGGGATGGCGTACCCGTTAAGAAGAATGGAGTAACGGTTGGGTATGAGCTTATTGGTCAGAAATTCACTGATGATAAATACTTCATGGGGCGTCCATCAGCAGTGGATTATAACGCATCCGGATCTGCCGGATCCAACAAAGGGCCTTCAAATCCGGATTATCTGAAAACTGTACAGGAGAGGATAGACAGTTTCCTTGTCCACAATCCTGGTGTAACAAGGGAACAGATCCCAGCGGAATTGGTAACAGCATCGGGCAGTGGCCTGGATCCGCATATCTCCCCGGCATCGGCATACCTACAGGTGCCAAGAGTGGCGAGGGAAAGAGGTATGGACGAAGAAAAACTGAAAGCATTGGTAGGCCAGCATATTGAAACGAATCCGTTAGGACCTGATGTGCTGAACGTCTTGAAATTGAATTTGGCTCTGGATACCATGAAATAATACAAAGGAAATGAAAACAATGATCTTAGGTGTTGTGTTGATCATAAGTACCAGCGCCTATACACAGGATACTTTGTCAGAGTCAAAGCCATTGACAATAAGCGGTTATTTGGAAGCTTATTACAGCTACGATTTCAACAACCCCGAAACCAATACCCGTCCTGGATTTTTGTACAACTTCAATCGGCATAACGAGTTCAATGTTAATTTGGGTTTGATCAAAGCGGCGTATAATTCAGAAAGGGTCAGGGCAAACCTGGCATTGGGTGCGGGTACATACATGAATGCAAACTACGCCGCGGAGCCGGCTACCCTCAGGAATATTTATGAGGCAAATGCCGGAGTCAAATTGACCAGGCAGAAGAACTTGTGGTTCGATATCGGTATCATGAGTTCCCATATTGGATTTGAATCCGCCATTGGAAAAGACAACTGGACACTTACGCGCAGCATGGTGGCAGAGAATACGCCCTATTTTGAATCCGGGGCAAAGCTCAGTTATACAAGCAATGATGGAAAACTGCTGTTGTCTGCATTGGCATTGAACGGATGGCAACGCATCACAAGGGTCGAAGGAAATTCATTGATGAGCTGGGGCACACAGATCAATTATAAGCCAACAGACAAGCTGACTCTGAATTACAGCAGTTTCATAGGAACTGATAAACCTGACAGTGCAAGGCTATGGAGGTATCATCATAATATTTACGGCATTTTCCAAGTAAGTTCTGTAATTGGGTTTATTGCAAATATTGATATTGGGATGGAGCAGGCTTCAAAAGGAAGTAGTTCAATGAACACCTGGTATACACCCGTAGGCATATTAAGGATCACACCATCTGAAAAATGGGCTTTTGCACTGCGCGGAGAGTATTTCAGTGATGAGCATGGGGTGATCATAGCATCCGGAACACCAAACGGATTTAAGACATTTGGAGGGTCTATCAATGTAGATTATTGGCCAGCTTCTTTTGTTGCGGTGCGCCTGGAAGGCCGGTATTTCAATAGCAAAGACCCTATCTTCATTAAAGAAGATCTTGCATCAAACAACAATACGGCAATTACATTTTCCACCGCAATCAGTTTCTAGATGAATGAGGAACGAAAATATTCTGCTGAAGAGTGGTTGCAGCATGTCCAGCAATCTGAAAATGGCAAAGGAAAGCTGAAGATCTATATCGGTATGAGTGCAGGTGTTGGAAAGTCGTACCGCATGCTGCAGGAAGCCCATCAACTGATGAAAGACGGGGTGGATGTAAGGATCGGATTCATAGAGACGCATGGCAGGAAAGAAACAGCTGAATTGTTGCCCGGGCTGCCGGTCATCCCCAGGAGAGAGGTATTTTATAAGGGTAAGCGATTGGAAGAGCTGGATGTGCAGGCTATTTTATTGATTCATCCTGAAGTAGTGATCATTGATGAGTTGGCCCACACCAATATCCCCGGCAGTAAAAATGAAAAAAGATGGCAGGATGTACTTGATGTATTGAATGCGGGTATCAATGTGATCAGCGCAGTGAATATCCAGCATATAGAGAGCATAAATGAAGATGTGAAGGGCATTACCGGTATCGAGGTACAGGAAAGGGTGCCGGATAAGATACTGCAGATCGCTGATGAGGTTGTAAATATTGACCTTCCTGCCGACGAGCTGATTCGGAGGTTGCGTGAAGGCAAGATCTATGATCATGCCAAAGTACAGCAGGCATTGGCGAATTTCTTCCAGCCGGATAAGATTCTGCAATTGCGGGAGCTTGCATTAAAGGAGGTAGCGGGACAGGTGGAAAGGAAGGTGGACCACTCTATCAGTTACCAAAAGAACCCTTTTCGGCATGAGCGGCTGTTGGCCTGTATTTCTTCCAATGAAGGAACGGCGCAGCGGATCATCAGGAAAACCGCAAGGCTGGCATCTTATTACAACAGCCAATGGTTTGTGCTTTATGTGCAGACTCCGGGAGAGGCCAATGACAAGATAGCATTGAGCAAACAAAGGCACCTGATCAATAATTTTAAGAATGCCACCGAGTTGGGTGCAGAAATAATACAAAAGAAAGAGGCGGATATCGCTAAGGCCATTTTGGAAACAATTTTGGAAAAAAACATCACAACTGTTTGTATTGGGAAGCCGCATCTTAAATTGTGGCAGGTGATCCTTAAGACCGGTGTTTTTAATCAGTTATTAAAGACACTCACAAAAAGCAATGTCGACCTCGTAATTCTGTCATGAATAGCAGCGTAAAAAATAAGATCCGTTGGGCAACCATTTTCATGTTTCTGCTGCTCATCCTTTCCCTGGGTTTTAGTATTTATTACCTGAATAAAATAAAGACAGAGTCTGAGCAGGTACTCCAGGCTAATTACGAGTCACTGGAATACAGCCACAGTATGCAGAAGACACTGGATAGGATTCCGCTCAACCGTGAAGAGTTCATAAGTGAATTTCAAATTGCATTTGCAAAACAATCATCGAACATCACAGAACCTGGCGAGAAAGAAGCTACTGATTCCCTGAAGAAGGCTTTTGAAAAAATACTTGGTGGCGATAGTTTGTCGGTCCAAACTGCCAGAAATATGCTTCATGTCATCATCGGCCTCAATATGAAAGCCATAAAAGCCAAGAACGATAAGGCCGAAAAAGGGGCAACTGATGCCATGTCAATTCTCATCGCATTTGTGTCCGTAATGTTTCTGGTGGGTTTCACATTTGCCTTTAATTTCCCGTCTATCATAACAAATCCGATCGGGAAGTTAAATGACGCTATTAAGGCGATCAGTGCCAAAGATTATTCGCACAGGATCCACTTTGATTCGAAAGATGAATTTGGGGAGCTTGCGAATTCATTCAATGAGATGGCAGCTCGATTGGAGTATTTCGAGAGCAGTAATCTGAACAGACTGATTTTTGAAAAGAGCAGGGCGGAATCCGTGATCAACAGTCTTAAAGATGCCAGCATTGGAATTGATAAGAACGATGTGGTTCTTTTTGCAAACAACCAGGCATTGAGTCTGCTTGGGCTCAGTGCTAAAGATATCGTTGGTAGGAAAACAGGGGATATCATTTCCAAAAATGATCTTTTCCGTTTTCTGCTTGAAGATAAGGGTACCTCGCCGTTTAAAGTGGTGGTGGATGGAAGAGAAAACTATTTCAATAAGGAGATCATCGAGGTCAACCAGGAAGGAGCAAACAGCCGTGTGATCGTATTCAAGAATATTACTTCTTTTAAAGAACTTGATGTTGCAAAAACCAATTTTATTGCTACCATTTCCCATGAGTTGAAGACTCCGCTGGCTTCTTCTGATTTCAGTCTTAAGTTACTTGAAGATGAAAGGATAGGCACATTGTCACAGGAACAAAGGGAACTCATACATAGCCTAAAAGGCGATAACCAGCGAATGCTCAGGATCTTGAGTGAATTACTGAATATGTCGCAGGTGGAAGCAGGTAGAATACAGCTTGTTAAACAAACTGTTCATCCATTCTCGGTTTTGAAGAACGCAGTTGAAACTGTCATGACGGTGGCAAATGATAAGAATATTAAAATCCAGAAGCAACTGGATGAGGACCTGCCCGAAATTTATGTGGATGCAGATAAAACCACCTGGGTCCTGAATAATTTTCTTACCAACGCAATTAAATATTCGCATAACGAAGGCGAAATTCTTGTAACTGTTTCAAAGCAAAACGGAGCGGTCAGGTTTTCAGTGAAAGATAATGGCCCGGGAATCCCCAAAGAATACCAGGGCAGGCTTTTTGAACGCTATTTCCAGGTGCCGGGATCCCAGTCAAAAGGCTCAGGACTGGGGCTTGCTATCTCTAAGGATTTTATAGAAGCCCAGGGTGGAAAGATCTGGGTAGAAAGTGAGATCGGGCAGGGAGCAAATTTCTGTTTTGAAATACCTATTTAGTATTTACTGTTCTTTAATGCTGAACCACGAGTTGACCGTATTGTTCTTCGCTTCTAAAACAACTTTATAAAATGCAGAAGGCATGCCTGACAGGTCGATCACGGCATGTTTGATTGTGACAGGTAGTTCTGCCATCATCCTATACTCATCTTTCCCTCCGGTTTTGAAATGATTGGTGGTGGTTACCCAGATCTTCACGTTTCCTGTATTATCCAAAGCATTCCAGCTGACGTCCAGTTTATTCTGAAAGAAATTCACCACCGGGCGGGTGACTGATACGGCTCCGGTCAGGGGTATGCCATCAGATTCCCGCTGAGTATCCACAGGAATTTTGATCCCCATGAAACGGGCAATGGTTGGCATGATGTCTACTGCTGCGGGCTGATAATAGTTTGCGTAAGTATTGAATTTCATATTGGCCACGATCCATCCCGTCCGCTGGCGCTGCGATTGCCCACCATGGTCCCGCCCGTCTTTTTCTGAACGTCCATGGTCAGTGGTGATAACGATAAGCCATTTTTCCTTGTGCTGCTGCTGGCGGAAATGAATGGCCTTCCAGAGTTCCCCCACCTGTTTGTCAAGGAATTGAATGGCTTCATCCATTTGAGGACTGTCGCCATGGGCATGTCCCATATCATCTGTATACTCAAGATAAACCCAGGAGAGATCCGGTGCTTTAGTCCTGATGCTGCTTGCAGCTTCTGCAACTACATGGTCATCGATCAGGTGCATATAGCGCTTGGATTTATCGTGCGGAAAATTGATGGTATCGTTTTCGAAACCATCAGCGTAATAATCGACCCTTAATGCTCCCGCAGAATCAACACCATCACCTACCAATTTGGTCCGGTTATCCAGCCAGCTGCTGAACACTGCTATCTTTTTCTGCGGAGCCTGTTCTTTGACTATCCTGAAAATATTCTTGTAACGGTAATTGGGGGCTGAGATATCATTGCCCCAGACATTGTGCTTATTGGCCCAGGTGCCGGTTAGCACACTGTTATATCCAACTGCAGAAATGGTGGGAGATTGGTTGTATGTACCCTTATCTCCGCCTACAAAACTCCTGGTGTAGGAGCCATGCGCAATGATCGCCCGGATATTGGGCGTGGGCGCTCTTTCTATCATATCTGCCGGAATGCCATCCGCAATCACAAAAACCACTTTCTGGCCATGAG
>JAHEFC010000334.1 GCA_024640385.1 Sphingobacteriales bacterium | reverse complement strand
GTTTGTTTCCATAATAGATCGCTGCATCCTTGGCATTATATCGCGGCGCCGGGTCCTGTTGCTTGAATGATGAATCGTGTTCCTCGTCAACTATGATCAGGCCGAGATCGGAAAAAGGAAGGAACAAAGAAGATCTTGCACCCAGCAAGATCTTCACCTCGCCGCTTTTCACTTTGTTCCATATCTCAACCCGTTCATTGGGATTGAATTTGGAATGATAGATGGCAATATATCCTCCGAAATGTTTTTGCAGTCTTCTGATCACCTGTGAAGTCAGCGCGATCTCAGGAAGCAGGTACAGCACCTGCTTACCCTGCAGGATATATTCCTCCATCAGCCGGATATAAACCTGGGTCTTACCGCTGGACGTGATCCCATGCAGGAGACAAACCTGCCTTTGAAGAAAATTTTCCCGGATCGAATCAATGCACTGCTGCTGCGCAGCAGATAATGTAAAGTCTATCTGTATATCTTTAGGGGCATAACGTATACGGTCTACCGCTAATTTCCTCACCTGCAGAATGCCCTTTTCTGTCAGGCCCTTCAACTGGGCAGGTGAAGCCCCTGATTTCTTGAGGAGCTCAGACTGCTTCACTTCACCTTCCGTTCTTGAAAGATGGAGAAAGGACATCAGCAGTTCCATTTGCTTTGGTGCGCCCGATTTCTTATTTAAAAGATCCGCCAGTTTCTCTTCAGACTTATATTCATCATGAAGAAACACATAGTTCTCTTTCTTTTCGGTGTATTTTTCCTTGAGCGCTTCCCAGGCCCAGCAGACTTTGTGCTCGATCAGTCTTTTTACAACGGGATACACGTAAGCTGAATCAAGGATCTGCTGAACCTCCTGAAGCCGCAATTCTTTCTTCAACAATAATGCTTCTGCTACAAGATATTCCTGGTCGTCAAGCTGTGAAAAATCCTCCCCGTAATCTTCATTATATACCAGGATGGTTTCGCTGCTGAGTTTGAAATTGGACGGCAGGGCGGCCGACATCACCTCTCCTTCCGTGCACATATAATATGAGGCAAGCCATGACCAGAGAGCTAACTGATCTTCATTCACCACCGGTTCCACATCCAGTATATTCAGGATCTCCTTAGGTTCAAATTCTACTGGTTTTTCATGATCCAATCGTTTGACAATACCTGCATATTTCTTATTACGCCCAAACACCACTTCCACCCTCATGCCGGGCAGGATCTTCTCTTCCCATTCGATAGGAATGGCATAAGTATATGTTTTGGGAAGGGCTAATGGGAGAATAACCTGTGCGTACATCATATTTCCTACATCTCCGTGTATTTCTCTGTGTCTCTGTGTATTTCTCTGTGTCTCTGTGTATTTCTCTGTGTCTCTGTGTTATCTCTGCGTCTCCAGCATGCAAGTTAAATAAACCCTGAGCAAACTTAATGTGGATCTTCACGTATCCACTCCGCTTTATACTCACGGAGTTTTGCTTCCATCACACTGGTCACCTGTTGTTTCAGACGGGATACATCCTGCATGGTAAGACCTTCTACCGGAATAGCCGGAAGGAACACGGCGCGGCAAACCCCGGGGTTCAGGGTAAATGAGCTCTTGTAATGCATCCTGGAATAAGTATCGGGGAAAATTACCGGTTTTATGGGCGTTTGTGTTTCAATAGCCAGCCGGAAAGCACCATCAAAACAGTGTTTCATAGGCTTATGGGTTTCATTGAAAGTGCCTTCAGGGAATATGAGGATCGAGATACCTTTTTTGATCACCGATTTCAGTTGCCTGATGCTGCGCTGGCGGTGTTTGGCATCCGAACGGTCCACTACTATGACTACAGTTTTATAGATATACCCGAATACCGGGATATCCTTAAGTTCAATTTTACCCAGGGGGCGGAATGGTTGCCTGATCACTTTTACCAACATGGCGGCGTCGAGGTTAGAGATGTGATTGACAACAAACACATATTGTTCAGAAGGATCAGGCTTTTCTTCATAAATCTTCTGCACGGAAATGCCAGATAGGAAAAACCAGAAATCGCCCCAGCTGTGAAGTAACTTATAGATCATGTTCCCGCCGCGGATCTTCCCAAAAAATGAGAACAGGATCACGAACGGGAAGATCAGCAGCATATAAAACAGGAACCAGAAGACCGCCCAGAACAGGTAAAGCGTATGAAGAATTTTCCTGACAAAGTTCATTTACAATTGCATTTCCATTCGTTTTCAAGATCGATCACTGTGACCACTACAATGCCCCTTGGAGAATTTGCAAATATGATCCTCACCTCCTGCCCATCTCCCGTCAGGCCCTCCAGGGCATATTTTGGATCTGGCTGGCCCCTCATGTCTGATTTTTCGTAATTGATCTTCCCTTTACGGAGTACCTCAATCACCTCGCTCTCGGAAATATGCCTGCAGTCCATTCTGCACCGGGCGTGTTTGGAGTAGATCAGGGAACTGGCGTTACGGTTCAGGCCGCCTCTTTCTTCAATGGTCGACGGATCAGTTTTCCCGCCTCTCTCCTCTATCCTCTCGCCTCCCGCCTGCTCCCTCCCGCCTCTCTCCTCTACCCTGTCCCCTCTATCCTTTTCCCGCAACCTGCAACCCGGACCCAGCAACCTGAAAATCAGGAAAACAGCAACAAATAATGCCAGCATCCCTGCCGCCCTCTTCATGCTGCCCAAGATAAATAAAATCCCCCACGCTTCGTATCTTTGCGGGCTTATGGCTGAAGCCAGAACGATAGCATTTCATACACTGGGCTGCAAACTCAATTTTTCGGAAACATCCACCCTTTCCAGGCAGATGGAGAACGATGGCTTTGAGAAACGGGAGTTTGACGATATGGCTGATATCTATGTGATCAATACCTGTTCGGTCACCGATAATGCGGATAAGGAATGCCGGCAGATCGTCAGGCGGATACAAAGAAGGGCCCCGGAATCCTTGGTAGTCATCACAGGATGCTACGCCCAGTTGAAGCCAAAAGAGATCGCATCCATTCCAGGCGTGGACCTGGTGCTCGGCGCTGCCGAAAAATTCAACCTGACCCATCATATCCGCGAACTTTCCAAAGGTGATTCTGCCAGGATATCCAGCTGTGATATAGAGGATGTCTCCGGTTTCCACGCATCCTGGTCAATAAATGATCGTACGAGGACTTTTTTGAAAGTGCAGGATGGCTGCGATTATAACTGCAGTTTCTGCACTATCCCCATGGCCCGTGGAAAAAGCAGGAGCGACTCAATTGCTAATGTGGTGAAACACGCCAATGATCTCGCCAGTTCGGGAGTTAAAGAGATCGTTCTAACCGGGGTCAACCTTGGAGATTTTGGCAAAGGACCTGACGGAGCCCGCACCAGTCAGGAAGATTTCTTCAGCCTCTGCCGGGAACTGGAAAACGTTGAAGGTATTGCGCGCTATCGGATATCATCAATAGAACCCAACCTGCTGACCAACGATATCATTGGTTTTGTTGCCAACAGCAATAGGTTCATGCCGCATTTCCACATCCCCCTTCAGAGTGGTTCGAACGAGATCCTTTCACTGATGCGCCGCCGTTATAAAAGGGAACTTTATGCTGAACGTGTGGCATTGATAAAGTCCCTCATGCCACACTGTGCGATCGGAGTGGATGTGATCGTGGGTTTTCCCGGCGAAACTGACAGACATTTTGAAGAAACTTTTGAATTCCTGCATCATCTCGATATCTCCTACCTGCATGTTTTCACTTATTCCGAAAGGGAGAATACAAAAGCACTCGAATACAAGGAAGTGGTTCCGATGAATGTAAGGCATAACAGGAATAAAGCCCTGCGCAACCTCAGCTACATGAAGATGAGGTATTTTACAGAAGCCCATGGCGGGCAGACCAGGAAAGTGTTGTTCGAGGGCCATTCAAAGAATGGAATGATGGAAGGTTATACAGACAACTATATCAAGGTCACCATTCCCCATCGCGATGATTATGTCAACCAGATCGTGGACTGGACCCTTTAAGTCTCAGACCCAATTTATTACTGTTGACACATATAAGATGAATAAACAATGAAAAGCCCCGCAGGTACGGGGCTTTAGGCTCTGGTGTTTCCCGGCTTTAATAACCGGCAGCTGGCAACGGTCTGAGGATTTATTACTTCTCGACTCTAAGTTCAATTTCCTCAAATGGAATCTCTGATTGGCTAATGAACGGCTGATAATACACCTTAAGATCTTTGCCTTCCTGTTCAGACCATAAATTGCCCGACATATAGGTAACCGGTCCAAAACAGATAGCGATCTCCGCGTTATCCTCCAGTAGATAAACCTTGGCAGTAGTTATTGCATTCGCATCACCGGAGTAATGCATAAAGTCAATGAATGTGCAAACAAACCTGCCTGATTGATCCGGAGTCCACGATCTCGCTGTCAGTTTGAAAGTGGCGTCCTTGCGAACTAGGCCGGATCCATTGGACGGAACCACCTCATCTTTTGAACATGACATGGATAATGCAACGAACAAAATACTGATCAGGGTGAGAGAAATAGTGTGTTTCATAACTTGTGTTTTTAATTTTTTTGAATAGTGTGTTGAGCCTGACATAAAGCTAGTACAGCACCTGGGGGTGATACGGAATAACTTTATCGAGGGAGGTTAATAATACATGAACGACAACCCCCTGAAATCCGATTGAGGATTTGCAAAGGAATTATTACATTTGATATAAGGCCTAAGGCGCTACCATGAACAACCCTCAAATACTAACAAGTATCATCATTGAAGACAATGACATTGACCGGGAAATGCTTTCCCTGTCGTTAAAAAATTACCCCTTCATCCATGTATCCGGGGTCTTCACAAACCCG
>JAHEFC010000057.1 GCA_024640385.1 Sphingobacteriales bacterium | reverse complement strand
TGAAGGATGCATTTAACTGTGAATTCCGGGGCGAGATCAATGTAAAGAACAGGGGTACAATGAAGATGTATTTTGTAAATAATTCAAAATAGATCATCTGGTAATGAACTTGTTAAGAGCAGAGCTACTGGTGTATATTTGAACAATAGATCCAATTTTTTAATGAGTGAATATTATCAAAATGAACCTGCGGAACTTGGTAAAATTCTACTTCAGGCAGGCATTGCGTTATTGAAAGCCGGTGCCGGCAGTAAACGCATCATAACCAATCTCAACAGATTTGCAGAAGCTTTTGGATACGAAGCCAATATTGATCTGAGTACAAGGAATATTTCACTGACGCTTCACTCCGGATCACAGGAAAACATCTTCTCGGGCACACGAAGCATGGTTTCCCAGCCAGGGTCAGACTTCCGGGTGATTGCTGCCGTCAGTCGTTTGAGTTGGGATGTAAAAGAAAAAAAGAGCACATTAGACTTTACTTATTCAGAACTCAACAAAGCATTACGTCAAGATAATTACCATAGAGTAGTCATTCTATTCCTGGTGGGTCTGGCCGGAGCTTCTTTCTGTTATACATTTGGCGGCAACTTCATTGAGATGGGAATCACTTTCCTGGCAACAGTCACCGGGCTTTTTCTAAAACAGGAAATGGTCAAAAGGAAGTTCAACACCTATCTGATCACATATTGTAGTGCGGTTATCGCCGCACTTGTCATAGGGATAAGTTGGAAGTCTGGTATAAATTCAACATTTGATCATGCATTTGCAACATGTACGCTGTTCCTGATCCCGGGTGTACCACTGATCAACTCTTTCATAGATCTGATGGATGGATATATCATTAATGGTGTAGACAGGGGTATAAATGCATCTATTCATGCATTTGGCATTGCGGCCGGACTGGCAACTATACTTTATGTTTTTAATTTCAAGGGATGATAGTGTGGCTGGACATTTTATTCAATGCTTTCTGGTGCGGATGTGCTGCACTTGGATTTGCCGTTTTGTTTAATTCCCCGAAGCATGGCTTGCCCGCCATCTATATGTGTGGCTTTATTGCCGGCCTGGTGAAATTTTTGATACTCCATCCCAATTCGGGTGGAGGTATCATTATCGCTTCCCTGATTGCTGCATCAATAATTGGTTTTATCAGCATTCCAATTTCCCACAGGGTGCATGTACCGCCCATTATCATCAGTATTCCTGCTGTAATACCCCTGGTGCCCGGATCTTTCGCTTACCGCACCATGTTGGGAGTTATCCGATTCATCAATCACGCAGAATCTGAAGTACTGACCAGTACGGCACATTATGGCATCATGACGCTTTTTGTGATCATGGCCCTTTCGATCGGAGTCACACTGCCAACGCTCCTGCTTCGAATTGAAAGCACAAAAAATCTAAGATTCTTATCTGGAGATACTGACGATTAGCCACTGTTTCATAAACACAACCCAATGACATATCAACCTACAACCACTTCACCCAATACTTATGCCCGCATAGGAGGATACGCATATCTCATCATCATCATTACCGGCTTCCTGGGGGAAATGTTTGTGAGGAATTCCATCATTGTTCCGGGAGATGCTGCTGCTACGGCGCACAACCTCGCAGCTTCACCCACACTATGGCGACTGGGAATAGCCGGTGATCTGCTGATGCATGTTTGTGACCTCGTAGTGATGTTGGCTTATATTGTATTATTCTGGCCAGTCAACAGAAAACTGATTGTGCTGGCAGTCTTACTGAACCTTGTGCAAACGGCAGTGCTGGTAGCCAATAAATTCAACCTGGTCATGCCTTTATTTCTATTAAGGAATGATGAATACCTGACTCCTTTCAGTCTGCAGCAACTCCAGACTCTTTCCTTCCTGTTTATCAAAGCCCATTCTTACGGATTTGGCATAGGATTAATATTTTTTGGCTGTTCCTCCCTGGTCATCGGATACCTGATCCGAATCTCGGCATTTCTTCCCGGCGTATTGGGCATAGGGCTGCAGATCGCCGGTGTCTGTTACCTTTTTAACAGCTTTGCACTCATTCTTGCACCAACCATATCAACTATGCTGTTCCCCGCAATTTTGCTGCCTCCATTCATAGCAGAACTATCACTCTGCCTCTGGCTGATCATCAAAGGAGTGGATGTTGCCGTATGGAATGAACAAGCAAAGATCTCGTCACTGTAAGTCACCCTGGGCAAACAAAACCTTCAACTCTAACAACTGATTTTATATGCCTATATTGACCAAAGCCTTAATAACAGTTATATGAAATATACACGGAGAAACCTACTTAAGTCCATGGGCGCCCTTGCAGGAGCTTCCGTTTTACCAGTTTCAGCGGATGCCAAATCTCCCCAAGTTCTCCAATTCAGTCATGATCCTGCGAATCTTGATGAGATCATCAACCTGTACGACTTCGAAAAGATCGCACAGAACCATATGTCGCACATGGCCTATGAATTTGTAGCCAGCGGTGCTGCAGATGAATTCACCGTAAAATGGAACCGGGAAGCACTTGACAAGGTAAAACTTCAGACCAGTGTACTAAACGACGTGAGCAAAATTGATACAAAGATCTCGCTATTTGGCCTGGACCTTCCCTACCCGATACTCATCGCACCAACCGCATTCCACAAACTGATGCACCCGCAAGGCGAACTGGCTACGGCCAGAGGCGCAGGGGCCGCTTCCGCGCTATATTGTGTAAGCTCTTTCACCACAACGCCTATTGAAGACATTGCAAAAGTGGCAACAGGACCCCTATGGTTCCAGTTATACGTGGTGGACGACAGATCATTCGTAAAAGACCTGGTGCAAAAAGTGGAAGCGCAAGGTTGCAAGGCGCTTTGCATTACCGTTGATACCCCTGTTTCGGGCGTCAGGAACCGCCAGCAAAAAGCGGGATTCAAACTTCCTGATGATCTGAAGCCCCCGTACATGATCGATACTGGTTTTGCAGCCAAGGGACAGGCCCTGCAATTCAAAAAAGCCCTGACCTGGAAAGATCTTGAGTGGTTCAGGTCGATCACAAAATTGCCCGTTTTGTTAAAAGGCATTTTAAATCCGGATGATGCCGAAAAAGCAATACAGTCAGGAGCATCCGGCGTCATTGTTTCCAATCACAGTGGCAGGAACCTGGATACTGTGCCCGCAACCATAGAAGTGTTGCCCAAAATTGCAGCAAAGGTGAACAAAAGAATACCCGTACTGATGGACGGGGGGATCAGAAGGGGAACAGATGTATTGAAGGCATTGGCCCTTGGCGCTAATGCTGTACTTGTTGGGAAGCCTGTCTGTTTTGGACTTGCCTGCGGTGGCGCAGACGGCGTTACCAAAACGATGAATATCCTCAGAAAAGAATTTGAATATGCAATGGCATTATCTGGAAAAGCGTCTATCGCCAGCATCGACGCTTCTGCCATCTGGCAGGGATAGTACAAAACAGTAGATCTGCTGATTTCCTCAATTGATGCAAAACAATTCTCAATAGGTCTTTCGCCATCATTGATGGGCGAATGCCAGACCTATCTTCATTGCACCAAACACAGTAAGCAATGAATATCAGCTATCCTCACACGATCAAAAATTCCATAGGTGAAACTCTGACATTCATCGGAATTGAAAAAACCGAAACCGGAGAAAGAGTACTTGCTGAAAACCATGTTGTACCGGGTGTTGGCCCGGTCATGCATACCCATTGGCTTCAAGACGAAGTGTTCACCGTGGTTAGTGGCCGGCTGGGATATGAGATCCTGGGCGAGCCGAAACAATATGCTGAAGCAGGCGAAACGATAGTATTCAGGCGAGGAGTACCCCATCGATTCTGGAACGATGGACAGGATATTCTTCACTGCAAAGGTTATGTTGAACCCGCCAACTCCACAGTATTTTTCCTCAGTTCACTTTTTGCTGCCCAGAATAAATCCGGGAAAGCAGAACCTGAAAAATTTGATGGCGCTTACCTGTTAACGCGTTACTCTTCTGAATTTGATGTCCCTGGTCTACCCTGGTTTGTTAAAAAGATCATCTTGCCCCTCACCTATCATATAGGCAGGTTCCTGGGGAAATACCCGCATTTTAAAGATTCTCCGGAACCATTGAAGGCAAAATGAAATAGAGTTCATCCAAACCATGCTATTAGTAATTAAGATTAACTTTCGTACAAATGAAAGATAGATCTACACATGCGCGCAGAGAATTTCTCAAACTGGCAGGTATAACTGCCGCGGGAACTGGTCTTGGCTTCCCTTCACGGGCGTCAGAAAATTTCATTCCGAGATCCGGGGATGATGTTTTCAAACCGGTGCGCGCGATCCATGAGAGAGTGATCAGAACTGTAGTAGGGCTCAGGCCATTCAGGCCTTCCGGATTTGTGCTCAGGGCTGAAAAGATCAACGACAAGCTGGTGATCCATAATTATGGGCATGGAGGTGCAGGTGTGACGCTCTCCTGGGGAACAGCAAAATTAGCTGTAGACATGGCCCTGCAAACTACCGCAAAAAGCTACGCTGTTCTGGGCTGCGGAGTGATCGGGTTGTCTACAGCAAGGCTGCTCCAGAAAAAAGGATTCAAGGTCACCATCTATGCAAAGGTTTTACCGCCGGAAACCACCTCAAATATCGCGGGCGCATTATGGTTCCCCACCTCGGTATACGACAAAACAAAAGTGAATAGTAAGTTCATGGACCAGTTCAATGCAGCCTGCAAAATCTCTTACCGGATGTTCCAGGATTATGTGGGTGAATATTATGGTGTGAGATGGATAGACCAATATTTCCTGGGGCATGCAGAAGAGTACCCGGGAGGTAAAGAACTTTACCCCAATGTTAATGAGCATCAAAACCCGTCCGAGTATTTTGGATTCGATTATGCTCAACAGCTTAGTGCGATGTTGATAGAACCGCCTGTATATCTGAATGCATTGATGAGAGATTTTCTTCTTTTCGGCGGGAACTTAGTGATCAGGGAATTCAACAACACCAGCGATATAGCTGCCCTCCCTGAACCAGTTGTAATGAATTGTACAGGCCTGGGATCAAATAAGCTTTTCTCCGACAAAGAATTGATCCCCGTGCGCGGCCAGCTTGCCATTCTTTTACCTCAGCCCGAAATAGATTATGCTTACGTTGTTCCTGTAAAAGATAACCTGCTTTACATGTTTCCGAGAAAAGACGGAATAGTTCTTGGAGGAACATCAGAACCAGGTAATTGGTCAGTTGAACCAGATCAACAGGAGATCGACCGGATACTTAAAGGGCATGCAAAAATTTCCAGGTCCTTAGGTGTTTAAAATTGATATCTAACCTATTTATCACTAAAGAATAACTATCGTACGCAATACGGCATCAGCAATAAAAACGCGATGTAATTACCCAATGTCCTAATTTTACCGGCTAAACTGCCGGATTGAAAGCTCCCGTTTTCCTTATAACGCCGCCATTTACCCAACTCAATACACCGTATCCGGCAACGGCTTACCTGAAGGGTTTTCTGAATACAAGAAATATCAGATCCTTCCAGGCCGATCTTGGCATTGAAGTAACGCTGGCTTTATTTTCTAAATCCGGATTGCAAAAACTCTTCTCAGACGTCGAAAGCCATCAACTTACCTATTCAACTAACACCGAAAGGATCGTTGCACTTAAAGAAGACTATATCAGCACCATTGATGATGTGGTACTCTTTCTGCAGGGAAAACTTCCCACGCTTGCCCACCTGATCTGCTCCCGGAATTTCCTGCCTGAAGCCAGCCGGTTTGTACAGCTCGACGATCTGAACTGGGCATTTGGCAGCATGGGCAACCAGGACAAAGCAAAACATCTGGCCACTATGTACCTGGAAGACCTGAGTGACCTGATCAAAGAAACCGTAGATGAACATTTTGGTTTTTCACGCTATGCAGAAAAACTGGGACGATCAGCCAATTCATTTGATGAGTTATACAGCACTTTACAGCAGGATTACACATACCTGGATCATATCCTGATCAACATCCTTCAGAAAAAAATGGAGCAGCTGAAGCCCGGATTAGTGGCCATCTCAGTTCCATTTCCCGGAAATTTATACACCTCGCTGCGTTGCGGACAATGGATACATAAGAATCATCCGGATGTTAAAGTAGCCATGGGCGGCGGATTTGCCAATACAGAATTGCGATCAGTCAGCGATCCCCGTGTTTTTGAGTTCTATGATTTCATTACACTGGACGACGGTGAAGCGCCAATCGAGACCCTTATTCAATATATTGAAGGGAAAAAAGAATTGCATGAATTGAAACGCACATTCACCCTGTTGAATGGCGTAGTGACTTATATCAATAATGAATCCAGCCCTGACTATAAACAAGGGCAGGTAGGCACACCAGATTACAGTGATTTTCTACTTGATAAATATATCTCAGCCATTGAAGTGTTGAATCCCATGCACAGTCTCTGGAGTGACGGGCGATGGAATAAACTCACCATGGCGCATGGATGTTATTGGGGAAAGTGCACTTTCTGTGACATCTCCCTGGACTACATAAAAAATTACGAACCTGTTGCCGCATCACTGCTGGTGGACAGGATGGAAGAAATGATCGCCCAGACGGGGCAGAACGGATTTCATTTTGTTGACGAAGCGGCACCTCCGGCATTAATGCGATCACTGGCGATCGAGATCATTCGACGCAAGCTGGTAGTGACCTGGTGGACCAATGTACGTTTCGAAAAAAGTTTCACCCGTGACCTTTGCCTCCTCCTCCGGGCATCAGGCTGTATTGCAGTCAGTGGCGGGCTTGAAGTAGCTTCTGATCGACTGCTGGAACTCATCCAGAAAGGGATCACCGTGGCCCAGGTAGCCAGGGTCAGCAAACATTTCACCGAATCAGGCATCATGGTGCATGCCTACCTGATGTATGGGTTCCCTACGCAAACAGAACAGGAAACCATCGACTCACTGGAAATGGTAAGGCAGCTATTTGAAACCGGCGTACTGCAATCCGCTTTCTGGCATCTGTTCACAATGACTGCCCATAGCCCTGTAGGACTTGAGCCCGGGAAATACAAAGTGAAAAAAATCTCTGAAACCGTTGGCAGCTTTGCAAACAACGACCTGGAACATATAGATCCCCAGGGCGCGGATCATGAGAAATTCGGATTCGGATTGAAGAAAGCACTTTTGAATTATATGCATAGCGCCTGTTATGATTACCCGCTGCAGAAATGGTTTGATTTCAAAGTACCAAAAACAACTATTGCCCCGGATTTTATTAAGAGGGCCATAGAAGAACCTGTGCTACACGGCAATGCAAATAACAGGGTGATCTGGCTTGGCATTCAACCCAAAGCAGAGATGGTTCAGAGATCCAAAAAAGGGAACCATTGGGAGATGATGTCGCTAACATTCCAGACACGGAGGTCCACACTAACGATCAGTGTAGAACCTGCAAAAGGCGAATGGCTGTTGAGTTTACTTCCTTTACTAAGTATCCAGAATCCATCACAGCTGACACTGAGGCAGGTTAAGGAGCATTATGAAAAAGCAGGACTTGAAAATTTTGAACTGTTCTGGGATAATAAACCGGTAAATACACTGTACAAGGCAGGGCTATTACATTTATAAAACATATATAAGTCATTATTGAAAAAACATGATCTACATCATTGTTTTTACTTTCTTGTAAGATTACATTTTGCTTCTATTACTGATCAGAGCTGCTAAAATAATTTTACCCTAGTTAGTAACCCTTTTAGCTCCATCGCCAATATTTCACTCATTTCTCAAGCCCGGCAATATTCCGCTCTGGCAGAACCAATTCTTAACTTTTAAACTTTTGTTTATGAAGATTACATCTGTTAAGCTACCAACAGCTTGCATTTCAATGGCGATCATTTTATTGCTTGGTTGCCAGAAAGAAATGAGTTCCGATCTGAACAACCCGGTTCTAACCTCAAATGCGACAAAAGAAAACAGTACAAAAAAAGACCGTGAAATTTTATTCATCAATAACAGGGATGGGAATGATGAAATTTACTCCATGAATATCGACGGCTCCAACCCGGTTCGGCTAACGTACAATACCGTGCCAGACGGCAGAGCAACATGGTCAGCCAATGAACAGCATATTGCGTTTAGTTCCGGGACAACCGGAGACAGGGATATTTTTGTGATGAATGCAAATGGCAATGGCCTACGCAATATCACCAACACTCCGGGCAAGGATGAAGAATGGCCGGAATGGGCTCGACAAGGGAATAATGTCATTTTCTCCAGTAACAGGGACGGCAATCATGAGATCTATCTTTATAATGCCGATGACGAATCAGTCACCCGGTTGACAAACAGATCCCAGGATGACAAATGGCCGAGCTTCTCTCCCGATGGCAGCAAGATCGTCTTTCAATCAGACATGGGATCAACAAACGGGCGTACAGACATATTTATTATGAATGCTGATGGCTCTGATGTTAAAAGACTAACAACCAGTGCTGCCTTTGATCAAATGCCTGCCTGGTCTCCGGACGGAACAAAAATAGCATTCATGAGTGCAAGGGATGGAAACCCTGAGATCTACGTAATGAATTCCGATGGCACATCCCAAACCCGGTTAACCAATTTTTCGGGGATCGATGCCCGCCCTTCATGGTCAAGAAAAGGCGATCAGATTGTTTTTACAAGCACCCGGAATTTCGGAACAACAGCCACCGCTAATTTTGAGATCTTTATAATGAACGGAGATGGCAGTAATGCAGTCAGGCTGACCAATAATTCATTTTATGACGACTATCCATACATAAAATAGATACTTGCGGTCTGTCTGTCCTAAACACCAACCCATCGTCATTAACTGCCTGAAAAATATGTCAGCGCCGGCCAGATTTCTGATCCGGAAGGCTGGCAAATTCTGTAAAATTTTGACTGAATTATTCTTATATTCAGATACCCTAACTATTCCTGAATCGTGAGAATAATAAAGCCCGACGACCTCAAACATATCCTGGCTCTAAGCGATTTGCCAGACGAACACCTGCAGTGGATCATCGACCATTCGGAATACTATGAATACAGTGATGGCGATCTGCTGGCTAAATATGGAGAGCCGGCTGAGGTCATGTGGATCGCCCTTGAAGGGAAGGTTGCATTTTATATGTATATCAACGGCAGGCAGGTCTATTATTTTACTTTTGAAAACAATCATGTCACGGGCGGAATTGGAGGGCTGATGCCCTACTCAAGGATGAAGACCTACCCCGGTTATTCATATGCGTTAGGCGAATTGAAGATCCTTAAGATGCACAAGCGGCATTTTGCCGCACTGGAACAGCTCAATCCTGATTTCATCCAGAAACTCATCGGTTATATGACCGAAAGAGCAAGGATATTTGCCACCACACAGTTACAACATGAAAAAGTGAATGCGCTGGGGAATCTCGCAGCAGGCATTGCCCATGAAATGAATAATCCGGCCGCAGCCATCCGGGGGATCTCCGATGAATTGAATAAACGGCTTAGCCGCAACTATGACCTGACCAGGAACTTACTGGAAACCAGACTTACAGCGGAACATATTGAAAGCATTCACCTGCTTGTGTCTAAAAAGGATGATGACATGTCTGCTCAGAAAAGAACAGCACTGGAAAGGATGGAGATCGAAGACGAGCTGGGCGACTGGCTGGAAGACAAAGGCATCCTGAACAGGGAACTGGCGGAGAGTTTCGCAGAACACGGATTCAGTGTTGATGACCTGGTGGAACTTCATGCGGGGCTTGATGAAGACGCCTTCAAACGAGTGATACCCTGGATGGAAAACCTTATCAGCTCTAAAAAAATCATCAAAGACCTGGAAGACGCTTCCAGCCGCATATCCAACCTGGTGAGTTCAATAAAAAGCCATGTCCATATGGACAGAACCAACGACCTGCAGTCAACCAACCTGCATAAGGATATTGAAAACACTCTAACTCTTTTGGGATTCAAACTACGTGAAAAAAATATTGAAGTAAAGAAAGAATTCACTCCGGATCTACCGGAAATCCCAGCCTATGTGAGTGAACTTAACCAGGTATGGACCAACCTGATCGACAACGCGATATTTGCGCTTGAAAAGAACGGCACTATTACCATAGTCACCACTCATGATGAAAAAAATGTCAATATTTCTATTATCGATAACGGACCCGGTATACCTCACAACATCATCTCACGCATTTTCGAGCCTTTCTTCACCACCAAAAAAGTGGGCGAGGGAACAGGGATCGGACTTGATATCGTGAACCGGATCGTAAAAAATCACAATGGCGAAATAAAAGTCAATTCCGAGCCCGGGAGAACCGAATTTTCCATTTGCCTGCCTATTGTACAGCACGAAAATCTACATTGATCAATCAGCATTAAAGTAACATGAAACTCCCTTATATCATTATCATTGACGACGATGCCCAGGTGCTAAGAGCCATTCAAAGAGACATCAGGAACGAATTCAGGGAAGAATACAAAGTTGCCGCAACAGAATCTGCCAGGGAGGCGCTTGAACTGATCAAAGAATTGAAGCTTAAAAACGAAGCAGTGGCTTTATTCATTTCCGATCAACGTATGCCAGAAATGGAAGGCATAGAATTTCTCGAAAAAGCAAATGAGATATTCCCCGAAGCCCGGAAAGTGCTGCTCACCGCTTATTCTGACATTGAAGCGGCTATAAAAGCGATCAATACAGTTAAACTTGACTATTACCTGCTCAAGCCCTGGCATCCGCCGGAAGAAAAACTCTTCCCTGTGGTGAATGACTTGCTTTCAGAGTGGCAGGCCCTGTACAAACCCGATCATGAAGCCATACGTATCATAGGTTTTCAATGGTCGCCCAAATCTCATCACCTGAAAGAGTTTCTGTCTGGCAACCTGGTTCCTTACATATGGATGGATGTTGAATCTGATCCGGAAGCAGAGAAATACCTGGTCAGTTCAAACAAAACCAGGTCTGACCTGCCGGTAGTTATATTGAAAGACGGTTCATTTGTCACAGATCCATCTTTCCCTGAGCTTGCAGCAAAAGTAGGACTTCAGCAGAAAGCGGAACGTGAAATGTACGATGTACTGATCATCGGTGCAGGTCCTGCAGGACTGGCAGCATCTGTTTATGGATCTTGTGAAGGACTAAAAACGCTATTAATAGAAAGAAGCAATCCTGGCGGCCAGGCTAGCAGTAGTGCCCGGATTGAAAACTACCTTGGATTTCCATCCGGGCTTTCAGGCGCAGAACTTTCGCGCAGAGCAGTTACACAAACACTCAGGTTCGGTACAGAAATACTCACCCCGAAAGAAGTAAAAACCATTACGGTTCGCGACGGGTATAAGATCACTGAATTAACAGACGGTTCAGTGATCCACAGTAAAACAATAGTAATTGCAACAGGAGTTGCATATAAAAAGCTTGAAATTGAAGGCATAGATCATTTTGCAGGCGCAGGGGTTTATTACGGCGCGGCATCTGTTGAAGCTAATGCATGCCGCAATGAATCCATCTATATTGTGGGCGGAGGAAATTCGGCTTGCCAGGCAGCACTTTATATGAGCAAGTTTGCGAAAGAAGTAAATATCGTTATTCGTAAGGATGCACTGTCCCAGACAGCAGCCAATTATCTTGTAGAGAATATCCGGCGTACCCCAAATATCAGGATCATCGTGTCCACTGATGTGATTGCCTGCCAGGGATCCACAGTATTGGAAACTATTACCCTTCGACATGCAGCTACCGGAGAAGAAAAATCCGTACCTGCAAAAGCGCTATTCATTTATATTGGAACCAGGCCAGGCACAGAATGGCTGAACAACCTGGTTTTGACAGACGAGAAGGGATTTGTGCTAACGGGTTCAGACCTTTTGAAACAAAGAGATTTTTCAACCAACTGGAAATTGAAAAGGGATCCGCTTTTGTCTGAAACCAGTGTACCCGGGATTTTTGCTTCAGGAGATGTAAGATTTGGCGCTATGACGGGGATCTCTGCAGCCGTTGGAGAAGGATCAATGGCGATAAGATTTGTAAGAAAGTACCTGCAGGAAATGTAATGCCATTATTCAATTGTTATGAAATATTTCGTAAATAGCAGTGAGCGGTGCCCATGAGTAATCTGCCTGCTCACCGCTCACTGTATTATTCATCCCTCAAACAACTTACAATGAAATTCAGACACACGCTCATTATGCTGGCTACATGCCTGTTAGTATTCTCGCAATGTAATAATGAGAAAGCCCCGGAGGCTGCTGCAGAAGCGGAGACGCCTGTAGCAGAAACAAAGCCCTTCTATGGTGGATTTGACAACCAGGTAGAATGGGGCAAACATATTGTAACCATTTCAGGTTGCAACGATTGCCACACACCTAAAAAGATGTCGGACCACGGACCCGTACTGGACTCCTCTATGATGCTTGCAGGTCATCCTGCAAAAATGCCCCCGATCAATGTGAACAGGAAAGAAATGCAGAGCAAAGGACTTGTGGTTTCGCAGGACCTCACAGAATGGATAGGCCCCTGGGGAACCTCTTATGCGGCAAATCTTACACCTGATCCAACAGGAACCGGCAACTGGAAAGAAGAACAGTTGTTCCTCGCGCTGCGTGAAGGCAAATACAAAGGACTGCCAAATTCACGCCAGATCCTTCCGCCTATGCCATGGGAGATGTTCAGATATATGACTGATGATGAGATCAAGGCCATATGGGCTTACCTGAGAACCATCCCCGCAGTTTCAAATAATGTTCCTGCTCCGCTTCCACCGGAAACAAAATAAATGACCAAAGAAAAGGGCAGGATATTTTTACTCCTGCCCATTCTCTTTACTTATTCAGCTGTTACCTTTCATCTTTTTCAATTCTGACCCCAGCCTGTCCATGTTCTCCTCATTCTTCTCCTGGACAAATGAACGGAGTTTCTCAGCTTCTTCGGTGGTATCAAATATCATCCTGAACACTACACGGGTTGAACTAATACCCAATTCATCAAATGTTGCCAGCACGTGAAAACGTGGCGGGGATATATGAGTAAATGCTAATAGAGAAGGCTCCTGCACATCAATGAAAACAGATTCATTTTTGTAATTCCTTTGATCAGGCCCATGCATAATGAATTTCCACCAGCCTCCCGGCTTCAGATCGAATTCAGAAAAACTATTCGTAAAGCCATTTGGGCCCCACCAGTTTTTCAGGTGGGCGGGATCCGTCCAGGCCCGGAAAACCATTTCCCGGGGAACATCGAAAACTCTTTCAGTAACGATCATCCGATCCGGCTGAGAAGACTGTAATTGCTGTAACATAACTCTACATTGATCTGCAATTTCCTGAAATCAACCTTCATATCCATCAGGCAGCCTTGTTTCAGTGCTGCTTAGCGCATGCTGCAAAATGATATCTTTCTGATTAGGATATTTTTCAATGAGCTCATCTGCGATGGCTGCTTCAAAACAGTCTGCAGTAAAACCGGGCGTTACCGTACATCCGAATAAGGCGTATTCACTGCCCGGCAATAAGGATCCGGCCTGCCAAACACCTGCAGGCACGATAAACTGAACACATTGACCAGCAAGAATATCAGTACCCATTGTCACCTCACGCGAACTACCATCCTGATATAAAAGGTATAATTTGAATGGATCGCCCTTATAAAAATGCCAGGTTTCATCCCTGCTCAACCGGTGAAACTTTGAAGAGCTTTCGGGAATTCTGCTATACAAGCCTATCATGGCAGTGCCCGACGCCACTCCAGTATCAAATTGTTTCTGGCAGGCATATGTCCTTTTATACAAAGTTCCTTCCGATGGAATCCGGTCAAATTGAAACAACTCTATCAATTTTCGTACTTCGTCATGCATGAGTCAGTATTTTCTTCTATTGTAATATACCATAAGCCTGTTATCTTCAGAACCTGCAGAACTGGCAAAATTGTAAGCCAGTTTAAAG